>NZ_JAAGPN010000142.1:0-21749 GCF_017104805.1 Paraburkholderia sp. Ac-20347
CGCCGCCGCGCTGCCGTCGCGAACCGCGCTTGCGGCGTCCAGCGCGACCGGCGCGACCGGCGGCGGGCTGACGCTCGACGTGAACGGCCAGGTGCGCGTCACCAACAACGCCACGCACGACGCCTATCATTTCAGCGAGCAGCAGTTGCTCGCGCTGCCCACGCACGCGATCTCCACGTCGACGACCTGGACGCCGCGTTCGACCTTCACCGGTCCGCTGCTCGCCGACGTGCTGAAAACCGTCGGCGCTTACGGCAGCCAGATCGAGATCCACACGATCGACGACTACACCTGTGTCGTGCCGGTCGCCGACGCGCGCCGTTACGGCGTGGTGCTGGCCTACGCGATGAACGGCAAGCGCCTGAAGGTCAGCGACTTCGGCCCGCTGTTCCTGATCTATCCGCGCGATCAGTTTCCGCTCGAACTCGACGGCGCGGCCGGCGACGCCAAGTTCGCCTGGCAGATCGTGTCGATGACCATCAAGCCTTAACGCTGCCATGCAACGCCCGCTGCGCCGCTTCCTGCACGTGCTGATCTGGGTCGTCGCGCTCGCGCCGCCGCTCGCCGCGGTCGGCTATCTGCTCTACGCGAACCTGCTCAATCCGCAGGTGGTGCAGCGCCTCACCGGCAACTACGACGGCCTGTACTGGGACGCCGCGCAGATGCAGCTCGCCTACTCGCGCTTCGAGAGCCAGTTGCTGATCTACGCCGACGGCATCGATCGCGACATCGACAAGGTGCGGCTGCGCTACGAAGTCCTGCAATCGAAGCTCAACGTGATGAAGGGCTCGACGCGCTCGCTCGTCGCCACGCCGTCGCTGATGAAGCGCCAGGAAGAGGACCTCAACGCGATCGACGCAACCATCGCGCCGTTCGACGGCGAAATCGCCATGCTGCCCGAGAGTCCCGAGCGCGCGGTGCCGATGCTGGAAGCGCTCGACGCGCGCTGGAGCGCCGTGACCGATCTCGCGCTGAACCGCCGTTTCGCCGACGTGACCGAGCGCGAGGCCATCCGCCGCGACTTCATCGCCAAGCGCCGCGAACTGTTTGCGGCGGGCCTCGTGCTGCTGGTGCTGTCGGCCGCCGCCGCCGCGCTGCTCGTCATGAACGGCTACCGGCGCACGCGCCTGATCCGGCAGCAGCACGCCGCGCTCGAAGCCGAACACCAGGCGACCCGCGCCGCGCGCGAGGCGAGCATGGCCAAGGACGCGTTCCTCGGCATGATCAGCCACGAGTTGCGCACGCCGCTGCATGCGATCGTCTCGTCGATCGAACTGCTCGGCTTCAACTCGCATTCGGAGTCGGACCGCAAGGTGATCGGGCGGCTCGAAACCGCCGCGCGCCAGCTCGAAGCGCAGATGAAGGACCTCACCGACTACGCGCGGCTCGGCGCGGGCAAGCTCGAACTGCGTCCGGAAGAGTTCGATCCGCGCGAACTGCTGCAATCGATCGTCGATGAAAACGAGCAGGCCGCGCGCGCCCGCGGGCTGGCGTTCGCGCACGCGTGGCACGGTACGCATCGCTGCGTGCTGGCCGATCCGCACCGCATCCGCCAGATCGCCAACAACCTCGTGACCAACGCGATCCGCTATACCGAGCGCGGCTCGGTGAGCATCGAGTTCGCGCTCAGCGGTCCGGCGCCGGGCGTGCTGCCGCGCGCCTCGACCGCGCCCGCGCAGACGCTCGCGATCAAGGTCAGCGACACCGGGCCGGGCGTGGCGGCGGCGCAGATTCCGCTGATCTTCAAGGAGTTCACGCAGCTCGATACGTCGCGCTCGCGGCGCTACGAGGGCGCGGGCATGGGGCTCGCGATCGTGCGCGGGCTGGTGGAGCTGTTCGGCGGGCGGATCGACACCGATAGCCGCGTGGGCGAGGGCACGACCTTCACGGTGACGATTCCGGTCGCCGCCATCGAAGTGCTCGAGGCCGGTCCCGAGGCCGCGCCGATCCAGGCGCTGTGGGCGCCGCCGCAGGTGATGGTGGTGGACGACAACCCGCTGGTGCGCGAGTCGCTCTGCGAAATGGTGACGCACATGGGTTACGCGACGCGCGCGGCGGGCGACACCGACAGCGCGCTGGCGCTGCTCGCCGAGTCGCCCTGCGATGTGGTGCTGCTCGATCTGCACATGCCGGGCCGCGATGGTTACGCGTTTCTCGCCGGTCTGGAGGCGCGCAGGGGCGAGTGGCGGGCGATGTCGCCGCGCGTGATCGCCGTGAGCGCCGATGTCGCCGCGCTGGCGAGCATGGCCGTCGAAGGCGAGAACCGTTTTTTCGCGGCGCTCGCCAAGCCCTTGCATTACGAAGTGCTGCGCGCGGCGCTGCAGCGGGCGCTCAGCGCGCCGCGCGAGGCGCGCATGCCGGGTTAGGCGCGGTTCAGACGCTTGCCGAGATCGGCGACGAGAATCGCCATGCGCGCCGGTTTTTCGTAGCAGGCCACGTTGTAGTGGCGCACCACCTGGCTGATTTCCGATTCGCTCGCCTTGCCCGTCAGCAGTTCGCCGGTGAGCACGAAGATCGGCGCTTCGGGGTTTTCGGAGGCGCGCACCTGGCGGATCGCGTCGGCGGCGGTCTGGTTGCCGAACAGCCAGTCGATCACCACGCCGTCGAACACGTGCTGCTCCAGCGCCTCGGCGAACGCCGCGAGGCCGTAGAGCGCGTGGGCCGTGTAGCCGCTGTGCTCCAGATAATCGCGCAGGTTGTCGGCGGAAGCCTGGTCGTCGTCGACGACGGCGATCAGCGGCTTGTCCGCTTCGGCGCGGCGCGGATAAATCTCGATCTTGTGCACTTCGCGCGCGTTCTGGTACAGCGCGCCGTCGGGGCGCACCACGCGCCATTGGCCCTGTTTTTCATAGGCGACGAAGTCCGGACGGCTGCCCGGCTCCACGGGCGCGCCGATCCACGCCGTGCACGGCAATTCCGCCGCGCTCACGCACAGCAGCGCTTCCTGGGCGCTCGCGCCGACCATGCCCGGATCGAGCAACTGGCCGCCGAACAGCTGGCCCGCCGGTTCGCCGAACGCTTCGGCCACCTTCTTGATTTGCGCGAGCGTCCACGGGCTGTTGCCGCGCAGCTTGCGGTGCCCTTGGGAAAAGCTCAGATCGAGGATCCGGCATAGCTCGGTCGTTTGCTGACGTTTGCCGATGCCGTGACGGCTCATCAGCTCGCGTACGCGCTCAGCGACCGTGGCCGAATCGGTTGAGTGTGCAACGTTCGACATACGGCGATAAAAAAGGGGGTGATCGAAGGGGGTGGTTTGTTATCGTGCGCCAGGCACATGACGGCCAGAACATCGTCGATCCGTCAGGCGGGCGCACAATATTCTAAACGCATCATTTAACAAATGGCTCATGGTTTTTGTATACAAATGTCGGCCATCGAAGGGATGACGTAAGTGCGGGGTCATGCGGCGATGCGGGCGCGTCTGCGACAATGGGTGTTTTACGCGAAATCGGCAGGCCGGGCCGCTTGCGTGGCCGCCTGCCTCGATCAACGAGCCGGAGCGAGCCTGTATGGACGAAAGACGTGTGAACGCCGGCGTGACCGGCGCAGCGAACGAAGACGTGGCGCGTGACGGGCAGCGCGATGCGCAGGCCGATTTGAAACACCAGGCGAAAGAAGCGAAGCACGAAGCGCAGCGCGAAGCCGGACGCGGTGCCGTGCTGCGCCATCATGGTGTGCCGTATTACAGCCAGTGGGGCAGTCCGGAGTGGGTGGCGCGCATCGTCGAGGACGACGCCGATCCCTGCGACGACCCGGACTGGCGCGCGAGCGGTTTCGCGCAGCCGGGCGACTACCGCTTCTGGGCGAAGCGCCTGTGCGGGCTGACCTGCTTCGAATCGGCGCTGGATTACTGGGGCATCGCCCACGCGCCGCGCGCGGCGATGCTCGAAGAAGCGCTGCGCCACGGTTGTTATCGCCTGCGCGAAGACGGCGGCGTGGACGGCCTCATTTACCGTCCGTTCGCCGACTGGGCCGAGTCGGCCTACGGCGTGCGCGTCGAGGTGATGACCGACGAGGGCATCGAGGCGAGCGCCGCGCGGCTCGGGCCGGACACGCTCGCGATCGTCTCCGTGAGCCCCGAAATCCGCTATCCCGAGCGCGACAACGCGCGGCAGGGCGGCCATCTGATTCTCGTGCACGGCCGCGACGACGACGGCGTCTGGTTCCACAATCCCTCGGGCGTCGCGCCGTATCAGGCCGACGCCTGGCTGCCGTACGCGACCGTCACGCGCTTTCACGCGCGGCGCGGCATGGCGCTCACGCGCGCGGCTTGAGCGCGGCTTGAGCCCGCCGTCACGCAGAACTGACGCCCCAACGCGCGCGGCGGCACATCGCGCCGCGCGCGCGGGCGGACACATCGAGCCGGCGCATCAAGCCGGCTGCAATCCCTCCAGCAACTGACGCACGCGCGACAGATCGCGATTGAGCGCGCCCGCGTCCTCGAACAGCTCGGCGAGCCAGTCGACGAACACGCGCACGCGCGGCGAAAGCTGCCGCGACTTCACGAACGCCACCGACACCGGCGTGGGCAGCGGCTTCCATTGCGGCAGCACCTCGACGAGCGTGCCGTTGTCGAGATACGGCTGGGCCGCGAGCAGCGGCGGCTGGATCAGCCCATAGCCCTGCAGACCGCAGGTCAGGTAGGCGAATTCGTCGGAAACATGCACGAAGCCGTCCACCTTCACCTTGGTCGGGCTGCCGTCGACCTCGAAGTCGAACTCGTACGGACGCCCCGTCAGCGGCGACAGAAAATTCACGACGGGATGCTGCGCGAGATCGTCGAGCGTGGCGGGCGCGCCGCGCCGTTCGAGATACGCGGGACTCGCGCAGGTGACGTGTTCCAGCAAGCCGAGACGGCGCGCGGCGAGACCCGAATCGGGCATTTCGCCGAGCTGGATGCTGCAATCCACGCCTTCGCCGACGAGGTCCACGTTGCGCAGACTCACGCCGATCACGAGGTCGATCTGCGGATAGCGCGTGTGGAAGTCGTTGAGCGCGGGCAGCACGATCGCGTTGGCGATCAGCCCCGGCATTTCCACGCGCAGACGTCCGCCGATGGCGCCGGGCGTCTGGCGCACGCTCGCTTCGGCCTCGTCGATGTCGGCGAGAATCTGCGAGGCGCGTTCGTAGTAGGCCGCGCCTTCGGGCGTCAGCGAAAGGCGGCGCGTGGTGCGGACGAGCAGTTGCGTGCCGAGCAGCGCTTCGAGGCTTTGCATCAGCGTGGTGGCGCTGGCGCGCGGCATATCGAGCGATTGCGCGGCTTTGGTGAAGCTGTTGGTATCGACGATGCGGACGAACGTGCGCATCGCCTGGATGCGGTCGATCACGGGCGAGCTCCTGATGGGTCGGGTACGGCTTGAGCGAATTCCGCGTGGCTACTGCAAATAGGTGTGCGGCGCGCCCGGGTCGCCACAGTCGTGCGGCCAAAGGCGTCGCAAAGCCGGCGTCTCGCGGATCAGGCGCGCGGCGGTTGCAGGACGATTCCGGTTAGTCGGTGTAAAGCTGCGCTTTAATCGGCGCTTTGATCGGCGCTTTAGTCAGCGTTATTCGGCGGCGCGTGACACGGTCACGAAAAGCGTAAAACTGCGCCGGCTCGAAAGCGGTGCCGCAGGTGCGGCCGGGTGCTGCGTGAGGCGCGAAAGCCTCGATGCGGAAGGGCTGGCGGGCCGTCCGAACGGACGGCCCGGCGGGGCAAGGCGTTACGTCTGTGCGCGTGCTGCGTGTTACTTGCGCAGCGAATCGAGGTCGATCACGAAGCGGTACTTCACGTCGCTCTTGAGCATGCGCTCGTAGGCGTCGTTGATGTCCTGCATGTTGATCATTTCGATATCGGACGTAATGCCGTGCTGACCGCAGAAGTCCAGCATTTCCTGGGTTTCAGCGATGCCGCCGATCAGCGAGCCCGCAAGACGGCGGCGCTTGAAGATCAGGTTGAACACTTGCGGCGACGGATGATCGTGCTCGGGCGCGCCCACCAGCGTGAGCGTGCCGTCGCGCTTGAGCAGTTCGATGAACGGATTCAGGTCGTGCTGCGCGGCGACCGTGTTCACGATCAGGTCGAAGCTGTTCAGATGCGCCTTCATCTGCTCCGGGTCCTTCGAGATCACGACTTCGTCGGCGCCGAGGCGCTTGCCGTCTTCGATCTTCGAGGGCGAGGTGGTGAACAGCACCACGTGCGCGCCCATCGCATGGGCGAGCTTCACGCCCATGTGGCCGAGGCCGCCGAGACCGACGATGCCGACCTTCTTGCCGGGGCCGGCGCCCCACGTGCGCAGCGGCGAGTAGGTGGTGATGCCCGCGCACAGCAGCGGCGCGGCGGCGGCGGCGTCGAGGTTCTCCGGCACGCGCAGCACGAAGGCTTCGTCGACCACGAGTTGCGTCGAGTAGCCGCCGTAGGTGACTTCGCCGCTCACGCGGTCGTTGCCGTTATAGGTGCCGACAAAGCCGTTTTCGCAATACTGTTCGAGGCCTTCGCCGCAGCTCGCGCAGGTGCGGCACGAGTCGACGAGACAGCCTACGCCCACGAGCTGGCCTGCCTTGAACTTCGTGACGCCCGTGCCCACTTCGGCGACGCGGCCCACGATTTCGTGGCCCGGCACCACCGGGAACATCGTGTTGCGCCATTCGTTGCGCGCCTGGTGCAGATCGGAGTGGCACACGCCGCAGTACAGCACGTCGATGCGCACGTCGAGTTCGCGCAGGTCGCGGCGCTGGAATTCGAACGGGGCGAGCGGCGAACCGGCGTCCTGTGCGGCGTATCCGTAGGTCTGGTACATAGTGAGGTGGCTCCTGAGACTGAGTGGCTAGGCAGGCGCAAACGCCGGGACGCAACGCTCGCGGCGTCGCGGTCGGGGGTGTTGCGGCAGGGTTCCCATCGTAAGGATCGCGCTCCACCCAGGGAATACCTGAATCTATCGAAGACTTGCCTGATTCTCCTGGCGATCCACGCGCGTGCGCATTCGGTGATAGATTGGCAAGCCTGATTCTCTTTCCGTCCCGATGAATTTAGGGGCGCAACTGACATGAAAACAGCACAAATCGAGCCCGTCGCGCCGGTCGTGCCGGTCATTTCGACGCCGCTGGTCTCGCGCGCGAGCGCCGCGCCCGTGGTGCACGCCGACGACGCCACGCAGCGCCGCGTGGTCGAGCTGATGATGCAGCTCACGCAGCGCGACGGCGCGCATCAGACGCCGCTCGACGGCGTGCGCCTGTTTCGCGGCAGCCAGAGCCATCCGCGCCAGCCGGTCATGTACGAGCCGAGCATCTTCATCGTCTGCCAGGGCCGCAAGCGCGGCTTTCTCGGCGATCAGGTGTTCATCTACGACGCGCAGCAATATCTCGTGCTCTCGGTGCCGCTGCCGTTCGAATGCGAAACCGAAGCCTCGCCCGAGAAGCCGATTCTCGCGATCTCGGTGCGCGTCGATCTGACGATGGTCGCGGAGCTGCTGATGGCGCTCAACGACACGCGCGGCAGCGCCGTCTCCGAGCCGGCGGGCATTTATGCCACGCCGCTCGACGCGCCGCTGTCGAACGCCGTGCTGCGTCTGCTCGAAGCGCTCGCGCAGCCCGCGGACGCGCGCATTCTCGGGCCGTCGATCGTGCGCGAGATCTGCTATCGCGTGCTCACGGGCGAGCAGGGCGACGCGATTCGCGCGGCGCTCACGCATCAGCAACATTTCGGCCGCATCGCCAAGGCGCTGCGCCGCATTCACACCGACTATCGCGGCGACCTCGACGTGGTGACGCTCGCCGCCGAGGCCGGCATGAGCCTCGCGGTGTTTCATGCGCACTTCAAGGCGGTGACGTCCACCTCGCCGATGCAATACGTGAAGACCACGCGCCTGCATCACGCGCGTCTCCTGATTACGCACGACGGCATGAACGTGAGCGCGGCGGCGGTGCGCGTGGGCTACGAAAGCGCCTCGCAGTTCAGCCGCGAATTCAAGCGTCTGTTCGGCTGCACGCCCGCCGACGAAATGCGCCGCGCGCGTGTCGCCGCCGAAGCGGTCACGCCGCGCGTGGAAGTGGTGCAGCGCTATGTGTCGGCGCTTTGATACCGGAAATTGATTCGGATATCGAATTTTTAGAAGTCGCCGTGAAAACGTAGCGTAATTAATCTGACGTAACGAACCCCAAGGTCGATATGAACGCCGTCTCGAAGCCGCGCCTGCTCGTGCTGATCCCGCTCACCGACACCGACCGCGCCACGCTCGCCGCGCACTTCGAGGTGCTCTATGCGCCCGATGCGCCGCAGCGCGAGCAGGCGGTCGCGCGCGAGGGCGGCACGGTGCGCGCGGTGCTCACGAATGGCACCACGGGACTGACGGCGGACGAGATCGACGCGATGCCCCAGCTCGAATTCGCGGCGGCGCTGGGCGCGGGTTACGAGAACCTCGCGCTCGATCACGCGCGCGCTCGCGGCATCGCGTTGAGCAATGGCGCGGGCGTGAACGCCGATTGCGTCGCCGACCACGCGATCGCGCTGCTGCTCGCCGCGTTGCGCGCGATCCCGCAATTCGACGCCGCCTTGCGCGCGGGCATCTGGCGCGACGCGCTGCCGATGCGGCCCACGCTCACGGGACGCAAGCTCGGCATCCTCGGCTATGGGCATATCGGCGCGAAGATCGCGAAGCGCGCCGCGGGCTTCGACATGCCGGTCGGTTATCACAACCGCTCGCCGCGCGACGGCGTGAGCGCGCGTTATTTCGATTCGACGCTGGCGCTCGCGCAATGGAGCGACTGCCTCGTGGTCGCGACGCCGGGCGGCGCGTCGACCGAACATCTGATCGATCGCGCGGTGCTCGACGCGCTGGGGCCGCAAGGTTTTCTCGTCAATGTGTCGCGCGGCAGCGTGGTCGATACGGCCGCGCTTGCCGCCGCATTGCGCGAAGGGCGTCTTGCGGGCGCGGGCCTCGACGTCTACGAAGGCGAGCCCGAACCGCCGCAGGCGCTCATCTCGCTCGACAACATCGTGCTGACGCCGCACACGGCCGGCACGTCGCCCGATGTGCGCGCGGCCACCGTGCGCAATTTCATCGACAACGCCACACGCCATTTCGCGGGCGAGGCGCTCGTTACGCCGCTCTGATCCGGCATTCTCCTTCGCAGGCGCGTACCGCGTGTTCGGTGCGCGGTTTCGCGCGCCTGTGCATGTGTCGCGCAGAGAGTCGCGTGCGCGATTTGTCGGGCATTCCGGTGCTTGACTGAGCGCATGGCAGTCCGGCACGTCGGGCGGCATACTCCGACTTGCCTTGTCGCGCTTTCTGTCATATTGCCTCGGCATCGCGTTCCGCTCGCGCGCAGTGTGCCGACGATTCCCGGCAACGCGTAGCTCACGATTTCCCGTTTCTGCGGGCCGTCGACGCCGTGATTCAAACGTAGCGCAACACCGCACAGACAAGACGCAGGGAGCGACACGAAGCGCCGCGCAACGGATGCGGCGCACGACTCTGGGGGACGACAGATGAAACGCAGCCCGTTACCCGAGGCGCGGCGGCGCGCAGCCGCGCCGGGCCCGATGTCGGCGAAGTCATGGGCGCTGAAGTTGGCGACAACGCTGGCGCTGGCCGCCGCGCAGTTGTCGATGCCTGCGTACGCGCAAAGCCAGTCGAGCAACTCGGCCGACGACGCCAACAAGAGCAACAACCCGCTGAACCTCGCCGCATCGTTCAACGTGCAGAACATGTTCGCGCCGTCGCTCTACGGTTCGAGCGCGGTGACCAACGATCTGCTGCTGCGCGGCACGCTGCCGCTTGGACCGAATGGCCTCGTGCCGGTGCCGCAGATCCTCCGGCTGACCGCGCCGGTCAGCACGCGGCCCGATCCGTCCGGCGGCTATAACACCGGTCTCGGCGATATCAACCTGTTCGACATCTTTCTCGTCAGCCAGGGCGCGACGCAGATCGGCATCGGTCCGCTCGTCACCGCGCCCACGGCCACCGATCCCACGCTCGGCACCGGCAAGTGGCAGGCGGGGCTCGCGGCGGTGGTCGTGAACGCGACGCGCGCGCGACTGCTTGGCGCGCTGGTGCAGTGGCAGCATTCGTTCGCCGGACAAAGCGGGCGGCCCACGGTGCAGTCGCTCACGGCGCAGCCCTTCGGCATCTTCAATCTGCCGGGCGGCTGGTATATCCGCTCGACCGGCATCTGGACGTTCGATCTTCAGCACGGCGCCTGGTACATTCCCGTGGGCCTCGGCGGCGGCAAGGCGTGGAAGGCGGGCGGCACGATCTACAACGTGTTCGTCGAGCCGCAATATTCCGTCGCGCATTCGGGCGCGGGCGTGCCGAAATGGCAGATCTTCGCCGGTCTGAACATGACCTTCGGGAAGTAGGCGAGCGCGATTCGCGGCGCGCGCGCCACGTGGCGTCCAACGCCGGAATTGGCGCCATGCTCCGCCAAACTCGCGCCGGAAACCGCCATCGGCGGCGTGTCCGCGCCTCGCGCTATGTACGGCAGGCCACGGCCGGACGGTGATGCATGCCTTATGATTCAGCCTGGAGCGGTGGTTTTCTTCGCTCGCCGCTTTGCGCGCCGCGCGGAGGGCCGATTTCCCGGCAGGGATCCAACAGGCAGAAGGGCGCATGCAAACTTT
Source organism: Paraburkholderia sp. Ac-20347 (assembly GCF_017104805.1). NCBI lineage: Bacteria > Pseudomonadati > Pseudomonadota > Betaproteobacteria > Burkholderiales > Burkholderiaceae > Paraburkholderia > Paraburkholderia sp. Ac-20347. The sequence goes on from NZ_JAAGPN010000142.1 coordinate 10,595, forward strand.
GATCGAGGCGTTGCGGAAATCAGCCGTCCTCGTGGTGAACCGCTTCTACGAGGAGCTGGCGCGCTTGCCCAAGTCCCGGCGCATCCTCGAAATGCTGTCGGCGGAAGAACTCGCGCACCTCAAGGACCGCCAGATCCAGAATCTGCTCGCACTCGCCGATCCCGGCCTGAGCTCGAAGGAGCACGCCGCGATGGCGATGCGCATCGGCCGCATTCATGCCGTCGTCGGGCTCGACAAGGAAGAGCTCGTACGCAGCCGTGGCATTCTCCAGGAACTGCTCTACAAGCTGATCGGCCGCGACGTGGGCGGCCAGGCGCTGTCGCTCTACGCGCGCCGCCTCACCAGCGACACGGCCTGGCAGCTCAAGGCCTACCAGGCCGTCGAGGATTCGCAACAGGACGTGCTTCAGCGCATCACGCGCATCGTCTGGGAAGCGGGCAGCTATACGCATTTCATCGATCAACTCGTGAGCGTGCTCGGCGGTCACGACGAGGTGACCGCCTGCACGATCGGGCGACCCGACGAAGCGGGCATCTTCCATTTCGAAGCGGGCGCGGGCGGCAGCGGCGAGGGCGGCCTGGTGGCCGTTTTGACCGCGCACGGCCACGAGATCAGCGTGCGCGCCGATCATCCCGACGGCCAGGGCGCGGTGGGGCGCGCCTGGCGCAGCGGTCACGCCGAGCGCGTGGTCAACTATCAGACCGATCCGCTCGTCGAGCGCTGGCGCGACGTCGCCGCGCGCGAGGGCCTGCGTTCGTCGGTGGCGATTCCGATCGCAGCGCCGGGGCATGCGCCGATCGCCATCGTCATGCTGTTCAGCGCGTATCCGGGCGGCTTCGTCGGACCGGACCAGGTCGCTTTCATCGAATTGCTGCAGACGCTGCTCAGCTGCGTCGCCTCGCGGTTGCAGACCCACGACGGGCTGCTGGGCGGCGCGGTGCCGGTCAGCGTGCGCCAGCATTGGGCCGCGCTCGTGCGCACCGGCGCGCTGGAAATGCACTACCAGCCGCTTCTCACGCTCGCCAACGGCGAGGTGAGCAAGGTCGAGGCGCTCGCGCGTCTGCGCGACGGCGAGCGTCTGCTCACGCCCGACGAATTCCTCTTCGCGCTGTCGTCCGACGATTTGCTCGCGCTGTTCGCGCGCGGTCTCGGCCAGGCGCTCGACGACCGCGCGCGCTGGCTCGCGGCCGGTCACGATCTGGAGATTTCGGTCAATCTGCCGCCCGCCGCGCTCAACGATCTGCGTTATTTCGATGCGGCGCGCGAGGCGCTGGAGACGCACGCGTGTCCGAGCCGGCGGCTCACGCTCGAAGTGCTGGAGAACGAATCGATTTCGCTGAGCCACGGACAGCGCGCGATTCTCGGCAAGTTCCGCGCGCTCGGCGTGCTGCTCGCGCAGGACGATCTGGGCTCGGGCCATAGCGGCCTCGCGCGGTTGCGCGAATTGCCGTTCGACTGGATCAAGATCGACCGCGAAATCGCGCATATCGCCGGCGATGCCGCGCTCGACGCGCTGCGCGTGGTGTATCAGATCACGCGCCTCGGCCATTCGCTCGGCAAGCTGGTGCTGGCGGAAGGCGTCGATTCCGCGGATCTGCTCAAGGCGCTCGCGCTGCTCGGCGTGGATGGCGCGCAAGGCTACGAGATCGCGCGGCCGATGCCCGCCGATCAACTGCTCGGCTGGATTGGAAACGCGGCGCGCGTGTCCGTCGCGCCGGTCGGCGAAAGCGTGCTCACGCGGCTCGCGCGCTTCGTGGTGTGGGAGGAGCGCGCGTTCATTCTCGCCACGTTGCCCGAGGCGGCGCGCGGCCTGCTCGATTCGGACGACGCCGCCGCGCGCACGGCGCTCGCCGATGCGCTCATCAGCTTCGGCGACATCTTGCCGGCAGGCGCGGAGCGCGATGCTCTGCAGCGCGACATGCTGCACGCGCTGGTGAAGGGCGGCCGGCACAGCGAGGCCTGGCAGACGGCGCTCGCGCGCCTCATGAGCGCGATTTCTACGGCGCCGCTGGCGGTGTGACGGCCTGACCGGTCACGCGCTTATTCCGGCAGCGCGATGGCCACATCGGCGGGCGAGGTCGACGATTGCCGACGCTGCAGCACCGCGATACACACAAGCGACACCCCCGCGAGCGCGCTGTAGAACAGCGCGAGCGGCCACCATTGGCCGGGATAGGCGTGCGCGAGCAAGGTGCCGACGAGCGGCGTGAGTCCGCCCGCGAGCGCCGCGCAACACTGGTACGAAATCGAAATGGCCGAGTAGCGCGTGCGCACGGGAAACGCGTTCGTCATGAAGCCCGCCATCACCGCATACGAACTCGACATGCACATCACGGCAATCGCAATGCCGATCACGATCGCCACCGGCTTGCCCGTGGCAACCAACACGAACATCGGATAAGGCGAGAGCATCGCGAGCGCGGCGGCGCGCGTGAGAAAACGCCCCGCGCCCACGCGCTGCGCGAACCACGCCGACGCCAGTTGCGTGAAGAACTGGATGAACGCGACCACGAACAGGCAATCGAGAATCAGCGTGCGGTCGAGGCCGAGCGTCTGTGTCGTGTAATTGAGCATGAAGGTGTTGACGAACCACGCGCCCGCCACGCCGATCACGTTCGCACCGAGACACAGCAGCACGCCGCGCCAGCTGTCGCGAAGCACTTCGACGATCGGCAACGCCGCGGTGCGCGCCTGCTGTTTCAGCGCTTCGAATTCCGGCGATTCGCTCACGCCCGAGCGGATCAGCAAACCCACCACGAGCAGCACGGCGCTCGCGAGAAACGGCAGACGCCAGCCCCACGCGAACAGCGCCGCGTGATCGAGATGCGCGACGCTGCGAAACGCGAGCAGCGCGAGAATGAGACCGGCGGGACTGCCGAGTTGCGCGAACGACGCGAGAAACGTGCGCTTTTCCTTCGGCGCATGCTCGCCCGCCATCAGCACCGCGCCGCCCCATTCGCCGCCGATCGCGATGCCTTGCGCGATGCGCAGCGCGACGAGCAAGGCCGGCGCGAGCGCGCCAGCGCTTTCGTAAGTCGGCAGAAAACCGATGCCCACGGTGCCGACGCCCATGATCGAAAGCGTGGCGACGAGCGCCTTCTTGCGGCCGATGCGATCGCCCAGATGTCCGAACACGAGCCCGCCGAAGGGCCGCGCGAAAAAGCCCACGGCGAAGGTGCCGAACGAGGCGAGCGTGCTGTAGAACGGATCGTGCGCGGGAAAGAACAGCTTGCCGAAGATCAGTGCGGCTGCAGTGGCGTAGATATAAAAGTCGTACCACTCGATGGTGGTGCCGACGAAGGCGGCTAGCGAAGCGCGCGCGGGTTGTCGCGCGGGAAGGCTCGTCATGTCTCTCTCCAGTTCCATTAGTCGGGTTTCGCCGGCTTGGGCCGGTCTTGATCCGTATCGGTTTGCGCCTGCTTACACGCGTTATGAGCCCTTCACCACGCCCGCCTCGAACAGCTTGCGCTGCGTGTCGGCGTCGATGCCGAGCGCGTCGAGCACCGCGCGCGTATCGCCGCCGAGCGCGGGCGGCGGTGTGCGATAGGTCGCGGGCGTGCGCGAGAGCTTCACGGGCGCGCCGGTGCCGCGATAGCCCGGCATCTCCACCAACATGTGCCGATGCAGCGTATGCGGATGCGCCGCCACCGCATCGACGGTCTGCACCGGCCCGCACGGCACGCCCGCCTGAATCAGATCGCGCGCGAGCGGCGCGCAATCGTGCTGCGTGAGCCGTGCTTCGAGCGCCGCCTTCAACTCGGGACGATGTGCGCAGCGGCTGCGATTGTCGGCGAAACGAGGATCGTCGGCGAGATCGGGGATGCCCAGATGCGCGCACAGTTTCGCGAACTGGCGGTCGTTGCCGACGGCGAGAAAGATCGGCGCGCTGGCGGTGGCGTAGCTGTCGTAAGGCGCGATGTTCGGATGTGCGTTGCCGCTGCGTTGCGGCGTGCGTCCGTTGCCGAACCAGTTCGGCAGATGCGGATGCAGCAGCGACACGCCGCAGTCGTACAGCGCGATATCGACCGATTGCCCGTGGCCGCTTTTTTCGCGTTCCGCGAGCGCGAGCAGAATGCCTGCAAGCGCGTTCAGGCCCGTCACCATGTCGACGATCGGCAGGCCGATGCGCAGCGCCGGGCCGTCGCTTTCGCCGTTCACGCTCATGAGTCCGGCCATCGCCTGGATCACGGCGTCGTAGCCGGGCAGGCCGCCGAGCGGACCGTCGGGGCCGAAACCGGAGATCGCGCAATGAATCAGGCGCGGAAAGCGCGGCTGAAGATCGCGCGCGTAATCCATGCCCCAGCGCGCGAGCGTGCCGGGCTTGAAGTTTTCGACGAGCACGTCCGCGCCTTCGAGCAGTTGCCAGAGAATCGCGCGGCCTTCCTCGCGCGACAGATCGACGGCGATGCCTTGCTTGTTGCGATTCACGCCCACGTAGTACGACGCCGTATCGCCGACGAAAGGCGGCCCCCAGCCGCGCGTTTCATCGCCATCGGGCGGTTCGAGTTTGATGACGTCGGCGCCGTGGTCGGCGAGCGCCTGGGTGCAGTACGGGCCGCCCAGCACGCGGCTCAGATCGATCACGCGCAGACCGTGCAGCGCGCCTTTCACTTGGGTGGTCGTCATGACGTTCGCCTCACTGCGCGGGCAGCAGTTGCATCGCGTCCGCGAGCGACAGCGGCTGTTCGTCGACGAGCGCGCGAAGTTGCGTGGCGTGCGCGTCGCGATCGTCGAGCGCGAGCGGATCGCGCGGCAGCAACTTGTGTTGCACGATCAGATGCGCGAGCGCGAGGCGGCGATAATCCTGCGCGCCGCCGCGTGACATCTGCGCGGCTTCGCAAGCCATGAACGCCGCCGTGGTGGCGTGATAGAGCGCGCTCGCCGCTTGACGCACCGACTCGTCGCGGCCGCATTCGGCGACGCTCTCCAGCGCCGCCGACGCGCGCTCGAACGCGGCGCGCAACAGCGACGCGCTGGCCTCGGGCAAACCGGCTTCGGCGAGTTCGGCGCGCACGTAGCGGCCCAGCGCGTCGAGCGCGCCTTCGCGTTTCGCCGCGCGCGCGACGTCGAGCGCCACGATGTTGCTCGTGCCTTCCCAGATCGAACCGAGATGCGCGTCTCGCACGAGTCGAGCGTCGCTCCATTCCTCGATATAGCCCACGCCGCCGCGCACTTCCATCGCGTCGCCGGTGACGCGTCGCGCGTCGCGGCAGGCTCGGAACTTGATGAGCGGCGTGAGGATGCGCACGCATTTCGCGGCGAGTTCGTCGCCTTGATCGGCGCGCGGCAACAGCGTGGCGATGCGCATGAAGAGCGTGCGCGCCTGCTCGGCGGGCAGCATCATCTTGAGCAGTTGTCGCTGCATCAGCGGCATGTCGATGAGCTTGCGGCCGAACGCTTCGCGATGGCGTGCGACGTGCAGCGCTTCGGTGAGCGCGCGGCGCATGAGACCGGCGGCGCGCACGCCGTTCGACAGTCGCGACATGTTGATCATGTCGGCCATCTGATGAAAGCCGCGTCCGACTTCGCCGATCAGATACGCCTGCGCGCCGTCGAGCACGATCTCGCCGCTGGCCATCGAGCGGCTGCCGAGCTTGTCCTTGAGGCGCACGATGCGATACGTGTTGCGCGTGCCGTCGGGCAGCGTTTTCGGCAGCAGGAACAGCGCGAGCCCCTTGATGCCGGCCGGCGCGCCGTCGACGCGCGCGAGCACCATCGCAAGATCGGCGTCAGCGTTCGAGCAGAACCATTTGTCGCCGTAGAGACGCCAGCTTTGCGTGCCGTCCGCGCCGGTTTCGCGCGCGGCGCGCGTGGCGATGCGCGCGACGTCGGAACCGGCTGCCTGCTCGGTCATGAACATCGCGCCTTGAAACAGCGTGTCGAAATCCTGCGAGGCGAGCATCGGCAGATAGCGCGCGATCAGTTCGGGCGTGCCGAATTTGCGCAGCGTGCGCGTGAGCGAATCGGTCATGCTCACGGGGCAGCACAGGCCGAACTCGGCCTGCACGAACAGATACGTGAGCGCGTATTTCACGAGCGGCGCGGGCGCGTGTTCGCGATGGCTCATCGCCGCGAGACCGAGTTCGGCATACGCGACGCGTTCGAGCGCGACGTAGTCGGGATGCTTGTCGATGTGCTGGATCGCTTCGCCGCGACGCGTGCGATGCTGCAGCGTGGGCGGATGGTGATCGGCGGAGAGCGCGAGCGTGTCGAGTTCGTCGGAGGCGCGCTGGCCGAGCGTGGCGAGCTGCGATTCGATGGCCGCGAAGGCCGTGTCGCCGAGATAGCTGCGCAGGAGCGGGGCCAGACCGGGATCGCTGCTGAAGAAGTTGATGCCGCGGCTGTCGGGAATGTTGGACGCGCCGCTGGCTTGCGCGGCGGGGGATTCGCTCATCGATGTCTCCTGTCTGTTCTTCGGACGGGCGCGTGGCGCCGTAGTGGAGGCAGAATAGGAGCGGCGACGATAACCGTCCAATACAAACGATGTCCTGTACGATAAGCACCATCTATCGATAACACGGGCGAGCGGAGGAGACACCGCGATGGAACTCAAGCAATTGCGCTATTTCGTGGCCGTGGCCGAAGAGCTGCATTTCGGCCGCGCCGCGCGGCGGCTCTTTATTTCGCAGCCCGCGCTGAGCTTCGACATCCGCAAGTTCGAGGAGCAACTGGGCGTGCAACTGCTCGAACGCAGCAACAAGGCGGTCGCGCTGACCAACGCGGGTTTCGTGCTGCTCGAAGAGGCGCGCCGTCTGCTCGCACAGGCCGACGAAGTGCGCCGCATCGCCGAGCGTTCGGCGCACGGGCTGGCGGGGCGGCTGCGCATCGGTTTCGTCAATTCGATGCTGTATCGCGGCTTGCCCGAAGCGGTGCGGCGCTTCGAGGCCGATCATCCGGCCGTGGAGGTCGTGCTGCGCGAAATGAACACCATCGAGCAGGTGCATGCGTTGCAGCGTTTGCAGATCGATCTGGGCTTCGCGCATTGGGGGCGCTTTCCGGCCGAGGTGCAATCGCAGACGCTGTTTTCCGAGCCGTTTCTGTGCTGTCTGCCTGCGGGGCACCGGCTCGCGAAGCGTCGGCGTATCGACCTTGCTGCGCTCGCGCGCGAGCCGTTCATTCTGTTTCCGCGTTCGGTGTCGCCGCATTATCACGATCAGATTATCGCGACGTGCGTGGAGGCGGGCTTCAGTCCGCAGATCCGCCACGAAGCGCGGCTCTGGCAAACCGTGGTGACGATGGTCGAATTCGGTATGTGCATCGCGCTCGTGCCCGCCGCGCTCGGGAAGATGGGCGGCGAGCGCGCGGTGTTTCGTCCATTGTCCAGTAATCCTTATGAATCGCAAGTGCTCAAGCTCGTGCGGGCGGGCGAGACGAACGGGATCGTGGAGGGATTTTCGGGGTATCTGGCGGAGCGGGCGGGTGCGGGTTGAATGGCTGCGCGTGCTGAAGAACAACGCTGCGATCGATCATCTTCCAGCGCGTGACGCTAAACAGCTCGAAACCGGGGATTACCCGTTGCGCGTCGCGCAGCGTTCAAGTTGAATCGCCATAAAAAAACGCGCTCGTTCGAGCGCGTAAGGATACAAGAGACTTGCTGAACCTCATCCTGTCAGTGAGGGGCTTGCGCTCCCTAAGGTCCGTTGGGGAGAGCGTTGACATCTTAAGACAGGCAGTTTTGCTGATTCAATCGGACGTGACCGAAAAATGCGCGTGACTGGTTTTGATTCACACGAATGCGCTGCGTAAATTCTATGCCGGCAATGACGGCCTGTTTTTCTCATGATCGTCTCCGGGCGTGAAGGTCGAATCAGGTGATTCGTGCGATCGGGTGGACCATTCCAGCGAACACGTCCGCTATCGATGCGACTATCTGGGCAGACGTGTACCACTCAACGCGGCGCGATACAGCTCGCGACCCGCGTCGCCAAACAGGCTGGTTAGTGCTTCACGAAGAAATCCTGACTCGTACCAGTGCAGGAAGTAGCGATGGCAGGTTGTGTGACTGGGATACGATTTAGGCAGCGCATTCCACGGCAATCCGTGTGAAATCTTCCACAACACGGCATTGAAGACTTCGCGCTGATTGCAACGTGGCCGGCCCCGCGTTTCCGTTTTCTTATAGCTTTGAAAGCTTGCGATCAGTCGAGACAATACCGTCCACTGATTTTCCGTCAAGTCGGAAGGCGTAAGAGTTCTGGCAGCGTCCATCGAGATATTTCGTCGTATTGAGCATATCTTGTTCGCTGACTTTACGTTGTTTGACGCAGGATTCGCAATCGGACACGTATGAAATTGGGATGTGGGGAATTGCAATCCTGAATTTAAAAAAACGAGAAAACTCAACGATGTTGATGTTTGCGGAATTCTGAATTGAGCCGACCGGATGCCATGCCGCTGGACCGTGCGCAGGGGAGAAAGCCGGGCGCGCGGTAGTCGCGCGCCCAGGCGTGCAGACCTTAACCGCAGCTCCCGATTTCCCCGCACGCCGTACAAAAATCACAACCATCGCGGCGAATCACGGCATTCGCGCCGCACGATCCGCATTTGCGCCCGAGCATCGCGTGCGGCGCGGCGAGAGAGGCGTCGGCGGGCAGCGCATTCGGTCCGTCGAGCACCTGATCGCCGGCGCGCACCGCTGCATCGCTCTCATCCGCACCTGACGCACCCGACGCGTCCGGCGACGCGAGCCGCGCCTCGGCGCGTCGCTGCGCGAGCAGACGCGACGGCACCTGACGTCCCTCGGCATCGAGAAAACCGCGCCGGTGCAGAATCTGCTGGATCGCATAGGCGATGGCCGCGACTTCCGAGTCGTGCCACAGCGGCGTGCGCTTGCCGTCGAGACGCTGCGTCTCGCCGTAACGCACCTGACCGCGATCCCACGACACCTTGCGCAAATCCTGCAGATTGCGCGCGACGAAACCGCCGCGCGCCGCGAGCGACAGCGAACGCATGGTCGCCGTGATCCATTGCTGCGATTCGTCGCGCTGACCCACGGGAATGAAGAACTCGATGGGCCGCTCGATCGTCACCGGTTCGCTGCCCACCTGGCCCGTCACTTCGAGAAACGACACGGCCACGTAAAGCGAGACCTTGCCCGTCTGCGTGAGGTATTCGATCTTCTCGATCACCGCGGGCAACTCGCCTTTCGGGCGATGGTCGATTGCCACGCGCAGCGGATCGAGCAGCGCGTCGCTTTGCGCGTCGTCGGGCGTCTCGGTGGCCGCGGGCGTGACGTGGAGCACCGCGCCGAGCGTCTCGTTCGGACGATAGGTGGCGAGACCCTTGAGCCCGCGCCGCCATGCATCGAGGTAAAGATTTTCGAAGTCCTCGAACGGATAATCGGCGGGCACGTTGACGGTTTTCGAAATCGACGTATCCACGTAAGGCTGCACCGCCGCCATCATCTGCACGTGGTCCTGCGCGCTCATTTGCAGCGCGCTCACGAAATAGTCGGGCAGCGCGTTCGTGTCGTCCGCCTCGCCGACGAGTTCGCGATACACGCGCCACGCGTGGTCTTCGACCGCGAAGGTCTCGCTGCCGCCATCGGCCATGCGGCGCGTGCGCTGATAGGTCCACGAGAACGCGGGCTCGACGCCGTTCGAGACGTTGTCGGCGAACGCGAGACTCACGGTCCCCGTCGGCGCGATCGACAGCAGATGGCTGTTGCGGATGCCGTGCGCGCGAATCTCGTCTTGCAGCGTGTCGGGCAGGCGCGAGGCGAAGGTGCCGGGCGCGAGATAGGTGTTCGCGTCGAACAGCGCAAACGCGCCGCGCTCGCGCGCGAGTTCGACCGAGGCGCGATAGGCCGCGTCGCGCATCGTGCGCCCGACGCGCGCGCCGAACGCGCAACCTTCCTCGGTGTTGTAGCGGATGCCGAGCATCACGAGCGTATCGCCGAGTCCCGTGAAGCCCACGCCGATGCGCCGTTTCGCAGCGGCTTCGGCCTTTTGTTCGGGCAGCGGCCAGAGCGTGACGTCGAGCACGTCGTCGAGAAAACGCACTTGCGTGGCGGTGCGCGCGGCGAGCGCGTCCCAGTCGAAGTTGTGATCGGCGGCGCTCGCGCTCGCATGCTTCGCGCCGCGCAACTGCGCGAATGGCGCCTTCACGAAGCGCGTGAGATCGAGCGGGCCGAGATTGCAGCAGCCGTACGCCGGCAAGGGCTGCTCGCCGCACGGATTGGTCGCGCGGATGGTTTCCTGCGCGCGCAGATTGTTGTCCTCGTTCATGCGCGAAATGAACACCACGCCGGGCTCGGCCATGTCGTAGGTCGAACGCATGATCGTGTCCCAGAGCTCGCGCGCGCGTTTTTCGGCGTAGATCCAGAGACCGTCGTCGCGCTGCCTGAGGTCGCCCGCCGCGCGCAACGCGGGCGAGGGAGCGGCGCGGTGCACGAGCTGCCAGACGTCGTCGTTTTCGACGGCGCGCATGAATGCATCGGTCACCGCGACCGAGACGTTGAAGTTGTTCCAGCGTCCCTTCGAATGCTTTGCCTCGATGAATTCGGGCAGGTCCGGGTGATCGCAGTCGAGCACCGCCATCTGCGCGCCGCGCCGCGACCCGGCGCTTTCGACGGTGCGGCACGAGGCGTCGAACACGTCGATATAACTGCACGGTCCGGAAGCGCTCGATCCCGTCGATTTCACCAGCGCGCCGCGCGGACGGATCGCCGAAAAGTTGTAGCCCACGCCGCCGCCGCGCCGCATGGTTTCGGCGGCCTGCAGCAGCGCGACGTAGATGCCGGGGCGGCCTTCGTCGTCGGTGTCCTGAATGCTGTCGCCGACCGGCTGCACGAAGCAGTTGATGAGCGTCGATTCGATGGCCGTGCCCGCCGCGCTCATGATGCGCCCCGCGCCCAGCGCGCCGTTGCGCAGATTGTCGAGGAAGCGCGCTTCGATCTCGGCGCGCAACGCGGGCGGCTCGGCCTGGGCGACGCCGCGCGCGACGCGGCGATAGATGTCGTCGGCGCTCTGCTCGTCGCCCTTGGCGTACTTTTCGAGCATCACGTCGAGCGAGAACGGTTGCGGCGCGGGACGGCCCGCGCGGGAGAGAGGCGGAGTGTTTTCTGCCATGACCGGATCCTTTCGGGCGCCGCGGCGTGCCGGGCGCGTTTGCGGTGACGGGGCGGGCGCGACGGCACGCCGGTCCGGGCGAGCGC
>NZ_JAAGPN010000143.1:0-21740 GCF_017104805.1 Paraburkholderia sp. Ac-20347
CGACGGCGTCGGCGACGCGGCCGGCGCAACTGTCGCCACCGGCGCGCTCGCGACGCCCGGCAGCGGCACGCGCGGCCGCAACGTGAGGCCATGATCGCGGCCCACCGAAATCCAGAAGGTCGCGACGAGCGCCACCACGGCGACGCCGAACGACACGTAACGCACCCAGCCGGGCGCGCGCCCGCCAGGATGCAGATGCTTCTCGGCGATCTCGCGCTGGCGATTCACCGACAGCTCGTAGAACACCACCGTCGCGATCACGAAGATCAGCGACCAGCGCGTCTGCTGGCCGTCCGAGCCGACCATCGCCCAGAGCGCGTAGACCGCGCCGATCAGCCCCACGACCGTGTAGAACGAGAACTGATGCGGCGACATCTTCCCGTAGCCGAGCACCTTGATCGCGATGCACGAATAGATGTACGGCAGCAGCGTCATGATCACGGCGATCGACGCGATCTTGCCGAACTGCTCGCTCGCGTTCGGCGACATGGTCGCGAGCACCTGCACGGTCATGATCGCCGCGACGATGGCGAGCCCCACCGAGGGCACGTTCTTCGCATTCACGCGGGCGAAGACGTTGCCGAACAGACCGTCGTCGGCGGCGGCTTTCGCGGTCTGGCCGACCAGCAGCGTCCAGCCGCCGAGCGAGCCGAGACAGCCGAGCGCCGCGCACAGCGCGACCGCGTTCGCCGCCGTGCTGCCGAGCGCGACGCGCGCGGCGTCGGCGAACGGCGCGTTCGAGGCGATCAGCGCCTTGTTCGGGATCATCCCCATGATGACGGTCGAGCTGAGCACGTAGCACACGGCCGCGATCACCACGCCGCCCACGGTCGCGATCGGCACGTTGCGCTGCGGATTCGCCACGACGGCCGTGGACACCGAGGCGCTTTCCACGCCGATGAACGCCCACAGCGTGAAGTTCAGCGTCGAGCCGATCGCGCTGAACGCGTTGCCGCCGCTCACGTTCCAGCCCGACATGTAGACCGCGCCGCTGAACCAGAACCAGCCGAACACCGCCATGCCGACGATCGGAATGAGCGCGATGATCGTCGTGACCGACTGCACGCGCGCGACCACCTGCGGGCCGAGAATGTTCGCGTAGGTCAGCAGCCAGATCACGAAGATCTGCGCGGCGGCGAACGTGAGCGGGTCGCGCAGCGAAGGAAAGAAGTGCGTGAGATAGCCAAGGCCCGCGACCGCGAGCCCGGTGTTGCCGAGCACGTTGGCGAGCCAGTAGATCAGGTTGGTCTGGTAGCCGACGTAGTTGCCGAACGATTTGCGCGCGTAGGCATAGGGGCCGCCCGCGAGCGGCTCGATGGCGGCCAGCTTGGCGAACACGAGCCCGAGCGACACCGCGCCCACCACCGTGATCAGCCAGCCGAAAATGGAAATGCCGCCCGTGGCGGCGAGATTGGCGGGCAGCATGAAGACGCCCGAGCCCATCATGTTGCCGGCCACCATGAGCGTGGCGGCCACGACGCCGATTTTCGGCGCGTCGTTGCTCGCGTTGCTCTCATTGCTGCTCGCGGCGCCGCCCTTTGTCGGGACGATGCCGGTCGATCTCGCGTCAGACATGCGCTCTCCCGAACAGGTGCGATGCAGCCTTGTGGGCTGCGATGACAACCTGGCGAGACGCGTCGGCGCAACGCCTCGCCGTCTGTGCGAAACCGTCGGATTACGGCTTCGAACAGGTAGGAAGAATAGTCTGGCGAGGTACGAAAATAGGTCGATTCAGGTCAGGAATCGCGCGCTTAACGCGACTTCCTGCCTTAAATCAATTCATCTCAATTTTGTACGGCGTAGCGCGGAACGCCCCGAACGACGGCGAACGCACGGCGCGTTCTAGCGTGCGTTCACAGTGCACGAGGCTGCGTGATTACTTGCCGAGTTCGTGCCCGATCACACCGCCCGCGACCGCACCGCCGACCGTGCCGACAGCACTGCCGTTCGTCGCCTTGTTGCCGACATAGCCGCCCGCGGCCGCGCCGCCAAGCGTGCAGGCGCTGCTGCCGAGCGCCACGAGAACGAGGAGCGCGAGCGCCGCGCCGCTGCGAGAAAGCCGCTTCATCGTCAATCTCCTGATCGATGGTGACGGCTAACAGTTAGCAAACCGCGTGCCGCATTCGCATGCTGAATCGCGCCGGATCGCAGCCGTCAGCCGTGATGCAGATGCAGCAGGATCAGCGTGAGCGTGACGAGCGAGCCGAGCGTCGAATGCAGGATCGTGCGCCCGGTCACGTGCGCCTCCCGCTTGTAATACTCCGCGAGCATGAACGGACCGGTGCCGGTGGGCAGCGCGGCGAGCAGCACGGCCGTCTCCACCAGTTGCGGCGAGAGACCGAACACGCGGTCGGCGAGCAGCCACGTGAGCGCGGGCTGCGCCACCAGCTTCGAGAGCGTGAGCCACCACGACGACTCTTTCGGCGCATCGCTTTTCGCGCGGCGCTCGGCGAGGAACAGACCGAGGCTCACCAGCGCGCACGGGCTCGCCGCGCCGCCGAGCAGCTTGAGGAAGGTTTCGGCGCTCGCGGGCATCGTCACGTGCAGGCCGGACATCAGCGCGCCCAGCACCGGCGCGACCAGCAGCGGATTGCGCATGAGCGAGCGCACCACCTTGATCAGCAGACGGTGCGGACGGCGTTCGCTTTGCAGCCCCGTTTCGATCAGCACGATGGCGATGGCGAACAGCACGCACACCACGAGGATCGTCGCGATGGTGGTGGGCGTGAGGCTCGACGGCCCGAACGCGATCATGCAGAGCGGAAAGCCCACGTAACCGGTGTTCGGATAGGCGGCGGCGAGGCCGTCGATGCTCGCGTCGGCGAGCGGGCGGCCGAGGAACAGGCGCACCGCGACCACACCCGCGAACACCGCGAGGCCCGCGATGCCGAACGCGGCCACGAACTCCGGCTGGAAGAGTTCATGCCACGTGGCGTGCGCGAGGATGTCGAACAGCAGCGCGGGCAGCGCGAGCCAGACGACGAAGCGGTTCAGTTCGGAGGCGGCGGCGGGACCGAGCACGCCGAAGCGGCGGCAGGCGAAGCCCGCGAAGATGAGGCCAAAAACGGGCAGCAGGATGGAAACAGCGGAGAGCATCGGAGTTCGCTAAAAGGAGCGGCAAAAAGAGCGGCAAAAAGCATCGCGCGCGGACCGGGCCGCGCGCACGACGGGGTGAAACGGAAAAGAAGCGGCGAGACGGGTTCAGTCCATCGGCAAATCCATCTCAGTCCATGGCCGCGTGGTTCGCCTCGGCCGCGCCCGCGGCGTGCGAGGAAGGCCGGATGAACACCAGCAGCGGGATCACCAGCAACGTGGCGACGAACATCATCTTGAAGTCGTTCAGATACGCAATCATGGTCGCCTGCTGCGTGATCGACTGGTTCAGCACCGCGAGATCGTAGCGCGATCCGGCTTCGAGCATCGGCTGCACCGCGGGGTTGAACGGCGTGATGTTGGCCGCGAGATCCGAATGCGCGACCTGCGTGCCGCGCGTGACGAAAGTCTGCACGATCGAGATGCCGATACTGCTGCCGATGTTGCGCATCAGGCTGTACGTGGCCGTGCCGTCGGCACGCAGTTGCGGCGTGAGCGTGGAAAAGGTCAGCGCCGACAGCGGCACGAACACGAAGCCGAGACCGAAGCCCTGCACCACGCCGGGCCAGACGATATCGGAGGCGGACAGCACGATGGTGTACTGCATCATCTGCCAGAGCGCGTACGCCGACACCACGAAGCCGAACAACAGCATCGCGCGCGCGTCGACGTGCTTGAGCATGCGCCCCGCGATCAGCATGGCGATCATCGTGCCCGCGCCGCTCGGCGCGGTGACGAGGCCGGTAGTGGCGACCGGATAGCCCATCAGGTTCTGCAGCATCGGCGGCAGCAGCGCGCGCGTGGCGTAGAGCACCGCGCCGATCACGAAGATGAAGAACGTGCCGGTGGCGAAATTGCGGTCCTTGAGCAACTGGTAGCGGAAGAACGTCGTCGGCCCGGACGACGCCGTATGCACGATGAAGAACGCGAACGCCAGCACCGCGAGCAGCGCCTCGATGCGGATCTCCAGCGAACCGAACCAGTCGAGCTGCTCGCCGCGGTCGAGCATCGCCTGCAATGCGCCGATGGCGAGCGCGAGCGTGGCGAAGCCGAACAGATCGAAGCGCGATTCGCGCAGCGGCTCGCGCGCGGGCAGGAAGGTCGAGACGCCGAACAGCGCGAACGCACCGATCGGCACGTTGATGAAGAACACCCAACGCCAGTTGTAGCTGTCCGTGAGCCAGCCGCCGAGCGTGGGCCCGAGCACCGGCCCGACCATCACGCCCATGCCCCACACGGCCATGGCCTGGCCCTGGCGCTCGCGCGGATTGATGTCGAGAAGAATCGACTGCGAGAGCGGCACCAGCGACGCGCCGAAAATGCCCTGCAACAAGCGCGAAAGCACGATTTCGCCGAGCGTTTCCGAGAACCCGCACAGCGCCGACGCCAGCGTGAAGCCCGCGATGGCCACGCCCAACAGCTTCTTCACGCCGTACCGGTCGGCCAGCCAGCCCGTGAGCGGCGTGGCGATGGCCGCCGCCACGATGTACGACGTGAGCACCCACGTGATCTCGTCCTGCGAGGCCGAGAGCGTGCCCTGCATATGCGGCAGCGCGACGTTGGCGATCGTGCTGTCGAGCGTCTGCATCAGCGTCGCCAGCATGATCGAAAGCGTGATCATGCCGCGATTCAATGGCGCTTCCGTATGGGGCGCGTCCTTGCGCGGCGCGTCGTCGTGCGGCGGCGCCGGACGCGACGCGGCGGCGCCGTCCTGCGTAACAGCGGTCATCGTGAGCCGTTCGGGTGCGTGGGTGAGCGGTAAGTAAGCGGTCGGGTCAGGTCGAACAGAAATAATAAGCCTGCTTATTATACGAATCCGAAACGCCGGCGCAATCGGGAACAATAGTGACGACGCGGATAAAGAGGGTCGATGCGAAAGAAGAAGCGGCGGCCGCCGCGCGCAGGGCCGCCCACGGCGCGCCCGTATAATCGCGCCATGACTACCGACACTACCGACCTCGAAAAACGCTTTGGCTTCTTGATCGTCGATGTGGGCCGGCTGTACGGCAAACGTTACGACGAGCTGGCGAAGTCGTCGCTCGATCTCACGCGCGCGCAGTGCCGCATGATCGCGTACCTCGCGCACTATGGCGCGATGAACCAGGCGAGTCTGGCGGAGCAGCTGGAAGTGGCGCCCATTTCGGCGGGCCGATTGCTGGAACGCATGGAAGAAGCGGGCTGGGTCGTGCGCACGCCCAATCCCGACGATCGCCGCGAGTTGCTCGCGAGCCTCACGCCCAAAGCGGAAGGCGTGCTGTCCGCCGCGCGCCGCGTGGGCGACGAAGTGCAGGACGAAGCCCTGGCGGGCTTCACACCCGAAGAGGCCGAGCAGTTCAGCAACATGCTCCAGCGCGTGCGGGGCAATCTGAGCGCACTGGTCGAGCGCTAGACGTTCCCGACACGCCTAACAACCCTCAACGCCCCGCGACCTTGCGCTGCCGCCACAGGCACAGCAGATCGCACGCGAGATGCGCGGCGGCCAGCGCCGTGATCTCGCTCTGATCGTAGGCGGGCGCGACCTCCACCACATCCGCGCCGACGAGATTCAGCGCCTCCAGCCCGCGCACGATCGCCAGCGCCTGCGCCGACGACAGCCCGCCCGCCACCGGCGTGCCCGTGCCCGGCGCGAACGCCGGATCGAGACAATCGATATCGAAGGTCAGATACGCGGGCCGCTCGCCCACGATCTCCAGAATGCGTTCGCGCGCTGCGCGCGGACCGTGCTCGTGCACCCACGCGGCGTCGAGCACGTTGATGCCGAGAAAATCGTCGTTCCACGTGCGAATGCCCACCTGCACCGAGGTCCGCGGATCGATCAGCCCTTCTTTCACGGCCTTGTAGAACATCGTGCCGTGATTGAGACTGTCGGGCGCGTCGTCGGGCCAGGTGTCGCAATGCGCGTCGAAGTGAATCAGCGAAAGCGGCTTGCCGTACTTTTCCGCATGCGCGATCAGCAGCGGATAGGTGATGAAGTGATCGCCGCCGAACGTGAGCATCTTCGCGTTCGAACGCAGGATCGCGCGCGCATGCTCGACGATGGCGGGCTTGATGGTCAGCGGATTGTGCGCGTCGAACCAGCAGTCGCCGTAATCGGTCACGGCCAGCGTCTCGAACGGATCGAAACCCCACGGATACGGATGCAGCTCCGCCAGTTGCACGCTCGCCGCGCGCACCGCCGCCGGACCGAGCCGCGCGCCCGAGCGGAACGTCGTGGCCAGATCGAGCGGCACGCCGCTGATCGCCACGTCCACGCCGTCGAGATCGCGCGTGTACGTGCGGCGCATGAACGACAGCACGCCCGCATAGGTGTTTTCGATCGATGAACCGTGCAGCGAGTCGCGGCGGATGGCGCCGTCGCCGTGGAGCGTGGCCGTCATGCAATGCCCTTGTCGTGGAGCGGAGAATGGAGAACGCGGCGGCGCGCGCCGCCGCGCTCACGCTAGACACAGACGCTTAACGCAAACGCTTAACGCAGTCGCACGAGCGTGGACTTCAGCTCGGTGTACTTCTCCAGCGCATGCAGCGACTTGTCGCGCCCGTTGCCCGACTCCTTGAAGCCGCCGAACGGGAAGTTCATGTCGCCGCCTTCGTCGTAGCAGTTGACCCACACGGTGCCTGCACGCAGGCGTCGTGCGATCTCGTGCGCGTTCGTGAGATTCGCGGTCCACACAGCGGCCGCGAGGCCGTAGTCGCTGTCGTTGGCGATACGCACGGCTTCGTCGATCGTACTGAACGTAATCACCGACAACACTGGCCCGAAGATCTCCTCGCGCGCGATACGCGCGTCGTGATGCGTGTCGAACACGGTCGGCTCCACATAGAAGCCGCCGCTCGCTTCGTTCACGCGCTCGCCGCCGTAGAGCAGCTTCGAGTCCTTGCGGCCCGCTTCGATATAGCTCAGCACGCGATCGAGCTGGATCTTGTCGACGATCGCGCCCATCGACACGTCCGGGTCGAGCGGATTGCCAGGCTTGTACGACTTCGCCGCTTCCACGAGCTTCGCGAGGAACACATCCTTGATGTCGCGATGCACGAGCAGACGCGAACCCGCCGTACACATCTCGCCCATGTTGTAGAAGATCGCGCCCGCCGCCGCGTTGGCCGCGCGGTCGAGATCGGGGCAATCGGGCAGCACGATGTTCGGCGACTTGCCGCCCAGTTCGAGCCACACGCGCTTGAGATTCGACTGGCCCGCGTACTGCATGATCTGCTTGCCGACGTTGGTGGAACCGGTGAACGCAATGCAGTCCACGTCGCGATGCAGGCCGAGCAGCTTGCCCGGTTCGCCGCCGCCGGGCAGCACGTTGAATACGCCCGCCGGAATGCCCGCTTCGTGCGCGAGCTGCGCCACGCGAATGGCCGTGAGCGGCGACTTTTCGGAAGGCTTGAGCACCACGCTGTTGCCCGCCGCGAGCGCCGGGCCGAACTTCCACGACGCCATCAGGATCGGGAAATTCCACGGCACCACGGCCGAAACCACGCCGATCGGCTCGCGCGTGACGAGGCCCACGAGATGATGATCGGCGGGCACGACTTCGCCGCCCACCTTGTCGATGGCTTCGGCGAACCACTCCACGCAATACGCGGCGCCCGGCACGTCCACCGTGGTGGTGTCGCCGATCGGCTTGCCCGCGTCGAGCGTTTCGAGCAGCGCGAGTTCGTCCTGGTGCTCGCGCATCAGCGCCGCCCAGCGCTGCAGCACGGCCTTGCGCGCGCGCGGATTGAGCCCGGCCCACACGCCCGCGTCGAAGGCGCGGCGCGCGGCCGCTACCGCTGCGTCGACGTCGGCGGCGCCGCAGTCGGCCACGCTCGCGAGCACGCGGCCGTCGATCGGGCTCACGCAGTCGAAGCTGCGTCCCGAGTACGCGTCGCGATACGCGCCGTCGATAAATGCGCGGCCTTCGATCGACAGCATCGCGGCCTTGTCCTGCCAGTAAGCGAGAGTTTTCTTTTCCATCAGGATGCCTCAATAAATGACGATTCGCCCGGCGTGCCGCGCATCGTATGACGCTGCGGCAGCGGGCGCATCGGTTTCGCGCGATCAGAACGTGGGCGGCGAATTCGCCGACACCACTTCGCAGACGTCGGTCGCGCTGGGATTGCGAAATCGGTGCGGAAGGCGGCTTTCGAAGTAGTAACTGTCGCCGGGGTCGAGCAGCCACGTCGTGCCGTCGACGGTCAGTTCGATCTGGCCGTTAACCACGACGCCGCCCTCGTGCCCCGCGTGAACCAGCATTTCAGGCCCGGTATCCGCGAGCGGCTGATACACCTCGCGCAGAATGCCCATGTTGCGGTCCTTCACGTTCGCGCCCGCCAGATAGAGTTCGATGGACGCGTTGCCGAGATTGGGCATCTCGTCGCGACGCGACACCACGCTCGCGCCCTCGTTCAGATCGAAGGTGAAGAACTCCGCGAGGCTCATCGGAATGCATTCGAGCAGCTTCTTGAGCGATCCGACTGAGGGACTGACACGACTTTGCTCGATCAGCGAAATCGCGCCGTTCGTCACACCCGCGCGTTTGGCGAGTTCGCGCTGCGACAACCCATAGCGCTTGCGCACATAACGCAGGCGCGTGGCGACTTCGGTGGAAACGGATGCGGACTCGGTCACGTCGAAAACCGGTTTGGGTCAGAGAACGCGCATGAGACACAGCAGCGCGGCGCGATAAACGTGTTGAATATTCTAATCAGTTTGCTTTTTTTTGCGTCAGTACAAACCCCTGTAAGTAATTCGAAATATAACGACAGTGCAGCATATTTCGCACTCCACTGTGTTTACGGGCGTCTTGGGGAAAGTGCTGACATAAAAAACGTAAAAAAATAATTGACGGCCTTTTTGACTCGTATATGCTGAAACACAGGTCGATCGAACGATGATTCACAGCATCACATCGCACCGCAACACGCGATCAATGCGCATTACATCGAACGGCACCTATGTTCTGGTTCGCGAAGCGCATTTTGCATACCGCGCGGTGTGATTCAGACAACTGACCAACAAACCCCAGTCGAGTGTAATTGTGAGAGTCCGTGGCCCTCTGGTGAGATGGGATCGAAGTCATGCGAGGTGTCTTCGCAGTGACTGCGCCGCCATCGCCGACGGCTGTAGCGGCAGGCTTGCCTCTCGCCTGCTTCTCTCCGTCTTCACAATCCTTTCCCGCCGGTCCGTCCGGCGCCATAACGCCGTTTCCGCACGCGCCTTTATCGCCGTCCATACGGACGAGGTCGCGTCGCTGCTGCCCTAGCGCCTCTCCTTCCTGCGTCGTTCGTTTTTATCGCCGTGTTGTGCATGCGAGGACTGTTGTCGTCCATACGCGGTGTGCTTGCGCACGTCTGAATACCGTCGCGCCGCATAACGGCAGAAAACGAACCGCCTACATGATCTCCACGCGCAGCGCGATGCGTTAGCGTCGCTCAATTCTGCGCAAACCCGTTTGCAGCCGTGCATGCCGTGCGGTTGCAAGGTCATGTCACGCCTGTTGCGCTTGTGCATGTCGTTTGCAAACGCGCATCAGGAAGAAGAAGTGAACCATTAGTCATGCGAACCAAACCTTTGATTGGCGTTACCGCCGATCGCACGATGATGGGACCGCACGCGTCGCACGTGGCCGGCGAGAAGTACATCGCCGCTGCCGTGGATGGCGCCGGGGCGCTCGCGTTCGTGCTGCCCGCGCTCGGCGAGCGTCAGGCGGCGGCGGACATTCTGGATGCCGTGGACGGACTGCTCTTCACCGGCAGTTACTCGAACGTCGAGCCGCATCGCTACGGCGGCCCGGCGAGCGCCGCGGGCACGCTGCACGATCCGGCGCGCGACGCCACCACCTTGCCGCTGCTGCGCGCCGCCATCGAGGCTGGCGTGCCGGTGCTGGCGATCTGCCGCGGCTTCCAGGAGATGAACGTGGTGTTCGGCGGCACGCTGCATCAGGAAGTGCATGCCGTCGACGGACTGCACGACCACCGCGAGAACAAGGCCGATCCGCTCGATACGCAATATGGTCCGGCGCACACGATCGCGCTCGTCGAAGGCGGGCTGCTGCGCAAGATCGCAGGCGGCGCGCACGAGGCAAGCGTGAATTCGTTGCACGGGCAAGGTATCGACACGCTCGGCCACGGACTCGTTGCGAACGCAACGGCCCCAGACGGACTCATCGAAGCGATCAGTGTGGCGAACGCGCGCGCCTTCGCGCTCGGCGTGCAATGGCACCCCGAGTGGCAGCACGCGCAGAACGCCTTGTCCACCGCCATCTTCCGCGCCTTTGGCGAGGCTTGCCGCGCACGCATGCTGGCCCGAATACCGGGCGGCGCCGCGCATCAGCCCGCACGCGCCCACGCCGCGCACGTCTGAGCCCGGCCCTGAACAGAACAGAGAGAACGAACATGCACGACATCGACGAATTCCTGAAGAAACATCACATTACCGAAATCGAAGCGATCATCCCCGACATGGCGGGTATCGCGCGCGGCAAGATCATTCCGCGCAGCAAGTTCGAATCCGGCGAATCCATGCGCCTGCCGCAAGCCGTGATGATCCAGACCGTGACCGGCGACTATCCGGAAGACGGCACGCTCACCGGCGTCACCGACCCCGACATGGTCTGCGTGCCCGACGCCTCGACCATCCGCATCATTCCGTGGGCCGTCGATCCCACCGCGCAGGTCATTCACGATTGCGTGCATTTCGACGGTTCGCCCGTCGAAATCTCGCCGCGCCGCGTGCTGCGCCGCGTGCTCGAACTCTATGACGCGAAGGGCTGGAAGCCCATCATCGCGCCGGAGCTGGAGTTCTATCTCGTCGACATGAACAAGGATCCGGACATGCCCCTCACGCCGCCGATCGGCCGCACGGGCCGTCCGGAAACGGGCCGCCAGGCGTATTCGATCGAAGCCGTGAACGAATTCGATCCGCTGTTCGAAGACATCTACGAGTACTGCGACGTGCAGGATCTCGAAGTCGATACGCTGATTCACGAAGTCGGCGCGGCGCAGATGGAAATCAACTTCATGCACGGCGAGCCGCTGGGCCTCGCGGACCGCGTGTTCCTCTTCAAGCGCACCGTGCGCGAAGCCGCGCTGCGTCACCATATGTACGCCACCTTCATGGCGAAGCCGATGGAGAACGAGCCGGGTTCGGCCATGCACATTCACCAGAGCCTCGTCTCGGCGGAAAGCGGCCAGAACCTGTTCACCGGCGCGGACGGCAAGCCCACCGACATGTTCCATGCGTACATCGCGGGCCTGCAGAAGTACACGCCGGCGCTGATGCCGATCTTCGCGCCGTACATCAATTCGTATCGCCGCCTGTCGCGCTTCATGGCCGCGCCGATCAACGTGGCGTGGGGCTACGACAACCGCACCGTGGGCTTCCGCGTGCCGTATTCGTCGCCGGCCGCACGCCGCGTCGAGAACCGCATTCCGGGCGTGGACACGAATCCGTACCTCGCCATCGCCGCGACGCTCGCAGCCGGCTATCTGGGCATGACGCAGCACCTCAAGCCCACCGAGCCGCTCGTGAGCGACGGCTACTCGCTGCCCTACCAGTTGCCGCGCAATCTGGAAGAAGGCCTCACGCTGATGGGCGCGAGCGAGCCGCTGATGGGCATCCTCGGCGAGAAGTTCGTGCGCGCGTATCTCGCGCTCAAGGAAACCGAATACGAAGCGTATTTCCGCGTGATCAGTTCGTGGGAACGCAAGCACCTGCTGCTGCACGTGTAACGAGAAAGGAGACATTGCAATGAGCTATCGAATCGACGCCCCCGCCAGCGCGCTTCAGGAAGCGCCGACGACGCTGCGCGCACAGGCCGCGCAAGGCGCACGCACGACCGCTGAATATCGCGCGCTGGACGCCGCGCATCACATCCATCCGTTCTCGGACATGGGCTCGCTCAACAAGTCGGGCAGCCGCGTGATCGTGAAGGCCAAGGGCGTGTACCTGTGGGACTCGGACGGCAACCAGATCATCGACGGCATGGCCGGTCTGTGGTGCGTGAACGTGGGCTATGGCCGCAAGGAACTCGCCGACGCCGCCTACGAGCAGATGCAGCAACTGCCGTTCTACAACACGTTCTTCAAGACCACGCATCCGCCGGTGATCGAACTCTCGGCGCTGCTCGCCGAAGTCTCGCCGGAGCCGTTCAACCACTTCTTCTATTGCAACAGCGGCTCGGAAGGCAACGACACCGTGCTGCGCATCGTGCATCAGTACTGGCTCACGCAGGGCAAGCCGTCGAAGAAGATCGTGATCTCGCGCCGCAACGCGTATCACGGTTCGACCATCGCGGGCGGCACGCTCGGCGGCATGGGCTACATGCACGAGCAGATGCCTTCGAAGGTCGAGAACATCGTCCATATCGATCAACCGTATTTCTACGGCGAAGCCGAGGGCAACATGACGCCCGAGGAATTCGGCCTCGCGCGCGCCCAGCAGCTCGAAGCGAAGATTCTCGAAGTGGGCGCGGAGAACGTGGCCGCGTTCATCGGCGAGCCGTTCCAGGGCGCGGGCGGCGTGATCTTCCCGGCCTCGACCTACTGGCCGGAAATCCAGCGCATCTGCCGCAAGTACGACATTCTGCTGTGCGCCGACGAAGTGATCGGCGGCTTCGGCCGCACGGGCGAATGGTTCGCGCATCAGCACTTCGGTTTCGAGCCTGACCTCATCACGATGGCCAAGGGCCTCACGAGCGGTTATGTGCCGATGGGCGCGGTGGGCCTTCACGACCGCGTGGCCAAGGCGCTGATCGAGAACGGCGACTTCAATCACGGCCTCACGTACTCGGGTCATCCGGTGGCCGCCGCCGTGGCCGTCGCGAACCTGAAGCTGCTGCGCGACGAGAAGATCGTCGAGCGCGTGAAGACCGATACGGGTCCGTACTTCCAGCAGCAGTTGCGCGAGACCTTCGCGAATCATCCGATCGTCGGCGACATTTCGGGCGCGGGTCTGGTGGCCGGTCTGCAACTCGCCGAAGACCCGAAGACGCGCAAGCGCTTCGCGAACGGCGGCGACGTGGGCACGATCTGCCGCGACTTCTGCTTCAACGGCAACCTCATCATGCGCGCCACCGGCGACCGCATGCTGCTCTCGCCGCCGCTCGTCATCACGCGCGGCGAGATCGACGAAATCGTGTCGAAGGCGAAGAAGGCCGTCGACGCCACCGCGCAGCAACTGGGATTTTCGTAACGCAGTCACCACCGGGCCGGCGGCGCACAACGGGGTGCGGGCGCCGCCCGCCAACCTTCATCACCTGGGGAAATCAACATGAGTGTCAGACATCTTCGTCATGCCGTCGCACTGGCCGCGCTCGCCGTCTGCGCGGGTCTCACGGCAACTTCGAGCCAGCCGGCTCGCGCCGCGGACGACACACTGAACGTCTACAACTGGTCCGACTACATCGCGAAAGACACGATCCCGAACTTCGAAAAGCAGACGGGCATTCACGTCAAGTACGACAACTACGATAGCGACGACACCTTGCAGGCCAAGCTGCTCGCGGGCAGCTCGGGTTACGACATCGTCGTGCCCACGTCGAACTACATGGCCAAGCAGATTCAGGCCGGCGTGTACCAGAAGCTCGACAAGTCGAAGCTCCCCAATCTCTCGAACCTCGATCCGGTGCTCATGCACATGATCGCGGACGCCGATCCGGGCAATCAGTACGGCGTGCCCTGGGCCTACGGCACCGACGGCATCGGCTACAACCAGGAAGCCATCGAGAAGGCGCTCGGCACGAGCGCGCCCGTCGACAGCTGGTCGCTGATTTTCGATCCGGCCAATCTCTCGAAGCTCAAGGGCTGCGGCGTGTCGTTCCTCGACCAGGCCGCCGACGTGTTCGCCGCCACGCTGCAATACATGGGCAAGAACCCGAACAGCACGAATCCGGCCGACTATCAGGCCGCTTTCGAAGTGCTGAAGAAAGTCCGCCCGTACATCACGCAGTTCAATTCGTCGGGCTACATCAACGACCTCGTGAACAACGACATCTGCGTGGCCTTCGCCTGGTCGGGCGACGTCGGCATCGCGCATCGCCGCGCCGAGGAAGCCAAGCGCTCGTATCACATCAAGTTCGGCAACCCGAAGGAAGGCGGCCTGCTGTGGTTCGACGTGATGGTGATCCCGAAGGATGCACCGCACCCCGAAGCCGCGCTCAAGTGGATCAACTACATCCAGGATCCGAAGGTCAACGCGGCGATCACCAACGAAGTGTTCTATCCGACCGCCAACAAGGCCGCGCGCCAGTTCGTGACGCCTTCGGTGGCGCAGGACCCGACCGTGTATCCGGGCGACGAAGTCCTCAAGAAGATGACGCTGATGAAGCCGATGCCGGCCGAAATCCTGCGCCTCGAAAACCGCCTGTGGTCGCAGTTGAAGACGGGCCACTAACCAGGCCACCAGGCGCATAACAGGAGAAGGAAGGAGACACCGCGCGGAAGAGGGATCGCTCGACCCCTCGCCGCCACCAAGAAAGTCCGCTGTCTGAAGTCCGGCTGTGCGCGCCGCCCCCTTTCCCCGGCAACGCGCCAGCCTCCACCGAGCTCCGTTCGCAGTACTGACGTCCGCGAGTCGCCTTGTGCGCCCCGTGCGGGGCGACTCGCGCCCGCGATTTGCAAAACCGCCGCGAGACAACAGGCAAACAGGCAAACCGCGCGACGACGCGCAGTGCCGCGATCAGAAAGGAAACCGTTACATCATGAATTCGACGTCCCAAGTCCACGCCTCCGAAGCCGCGCAACCGGGCGCGCAGGCCACCTCCCGCGACGCTTTCGTGCGTATCGAAAACGTCGTCAAGAAGTTCGGCGACAGCGTCGCCGTGAACAACGTCAGCCTGAACATCGCGAAGAACGAACTGTTCGCGCTGCTCGGCAGTTCGGGCTGCGGCAAGTCCACGCTGTTGCGCATGCTCGCCGGGCTGGAAACGGCCACCTCGGGCAAGATCTTCGTCGATGGCGAGGACCTCGCGGCGCTGCCGCCCTATCGCCGTCCGGTCAACATGATGTTCCAGTCGTATGCGCTCTTTCCGCATATGAGCGTGGAATCGAACGTCGCGTTCGGCCTCAAGCAGGAAGGCGTGCCGAAGAACGAAATCCGGGATCGCGTGGCCGATGCGCTCAATCTCGTGCAGATGAGCCGCTACGCGAAGCGCAAGCCGCATCAGCTCTCGGGCGGCCAGCAGCAGCGCGTCGCGCTCGCGCGTTCGCTCGTCAAGCGCCCCAAGCTGCTGCTGCTCGACGAACCGATGTCGGCGCTCGATAAGAAGATCCGCCAGAAGACCCAGCTCGAACTCGTGAACATCATCGAGAAGGTCGATGTCACCTGCGTGATGGTCACGCACGATCAGGAAGAAGCGATGACGATGGCCAATCGTCTCGCGGTCATGAGCGAAGGCCGCATCGTGCAGATCGGCTCGCCCAACGAAGTCTACGAATTCCCCAACAGCCGCTTCTCGGCCGAGTTCATCGGCTCGACCAATCTGTTCGAAGGCAAGGTGGTCGAGGACGAACCCGATCACATCTACGTCGAGAGCGAAGACCTCGAAACGCGCATGTACGTGAGCCACGGCGTGACCGGCCCGCTCGGCATGCCGGTCGGCATTTCGGTGCGCCCCGAGCGCGTGCGCGTGACGCGCGACAAGCCGGGCACGCAGACGAACTGGGCGCGCGGCGTCGTGACGGACGTGGCCTACATGGGCAGCTATTCGCTCTATCACGTGCGCCTGCCGGGCGGCAAGGTGGTGGTGTCGAACCTGTCCAGCTCGCATCTGATGAACGAAGGCGCACCGGCCTGGAACGACGACGTGTATGTGTCGTGGTCGCCCGCCAGCGGCGTCGTGCTCACGCAATAACGGAGATGCCGACATGAGTACGTCCCTGCCCTCCTCGCCCTCCGTGCCGTCGCGCAGCAGCGCGTCGCGCGGCGTGCTCGCGCGCGTGTTCTCGCGCTTCGTGCCTTCGGGCCGCACCACGGTGATCGGCGTGCCGTTCCTGTGGCTCGCGCTGTTCTTCGCGCTGCCTTTCGTGCTGGTGCTCAAGATCAGCTTCGCCGACCAGGTCATGGGCATTCCGCCCTACTCGAATCTGGTCGAGATGAAAGACGGCATGGTGCATCTGGCCTTGCAGCTTTCGCACTACGCGTTCCTGCTGCAGGACAGCCTGTACATCGCCACCTACATCAGCTCGCTGAAGATGGCGGCGGTCTCGACGATCTTCTGCCTGTTGATCGGCTATCCGATCGCCTACTACATCGCGCGCTCGAATCCGGCCACGCGCAACGTGCTGATGATGGCCGTGATGCTGCCGTTCTGGACGTCGTTCCTGATTCGCGTCTACGCGTGGATCGGCATTCTCAAGGACGACGGCCTGCTCAATCACGCGCTGATCGCCATCGGCCTGATTCACTCGCCGCTGCGGCTCTATCACAGCGACGCGGGCGTCTATATCGGCATGGTCTATTCGTATCTGCCGTTCATGGTGATGCCGCTCTACGCGCACCTCGTGAAGATGGACCTCACGCTGCTCGAAGCCGCGTACGACCTCGGCGCGAAGCCGTGGGTCGCGTTCACGCGGATCACGCTGCCGCTCTCGAAGAACGGGATCATCGCGGGCAGCCTGCTCGTCTTCATTCCGGCGGTCGGCGAATACGTGATTCCCGAACTGCTCGGCGGCGCCGACACGCTAATGATCGGCCGCGTCATGTGGGACGAGTTCTTCAACAACATGGACTGGCCGATGGCGTCCGCTGTCACGGTCGCGATGGTGCTGCTGCTGCTCGTGCCGATGGCCGTGTTCCAGTACTACCAGGTCAAGGAACTGGAGGAAGGCAAATGATCAAGCCCAATCGCACGCTCTCGACCAGCGTTCTCACTTTCGGCTTTCTGTTCCTCTATATCCCGATCATCAGCCTCGTCGTGTACTCGTTCAACGAGTCGAAGCTCGTGACGGTGTGGTCCGGCTTCTCGCTCAAGTGGTACGCGGCGCTGCTGCAGGACGACGAGTTGCTGAGCGCCGCCTGGCTCTCGCTGAAGATCGGTCTGATGACGGCGTTCGCCTCGGTGGTGATCGGCACGTGGGCGGGCTTCGTGCTCGCGCGCATGGGCCGCTTCCGCGGCTTCACGCTCTACACCGGCATGATCAACGCGCCGCTCGTGATTCCCGAAGTGATCCAGGGCATCTCGCTGCTGCTGCTGTTCGTGGCGCTCCAGCAGATGATCGGCTGGCCCGCCGGGCGCGGCATCCTCACGATCTGGATCGGCCACGTGATGCTCTGCGTGTCGTACGTCGCGATCATCGTGCAGTCGCGCGTGAAGGAGATGAACAAGTCGCTCGAAGAGGCCGCGCTCGATCTCGGCGCCACGCCGCTGAAGGTGTTCTTCGTCATCACGCTGCCGTTGATCTCGCAGGCGCTGCTCTCCGGCTGGCTGCTCTCGTTCACGCTCTCGATCGACGACCTCGTGCTCTCCGCGTTCCTCTCCGGTCCCGGCTCGACCACGCTGCCGCTCGTCGTGTTCTCGCGCGTGCGTCTCGGCCTGAATCCGGAAATGAACGCGCTCGCCACGCTCTTCATCACGGCCGTGACGATCGGCGTGATCGCGGTGAATCAGTTGATGAGCGCACGCGAGAAGAAGCGTCTGCGCGACATGCAGATGGCCTTCACGCAGCCCGATCCCGCCGAAACCGCCAGCGTCGCTTCACCGGCCGGCGCGGTCGGCGCACCGATCGGACGGCGCGCGGCCTGAAGCGATTTTTTGAAGTACGACGTGAACCTCGTGCAGAGCCTGAGAGTTTGACAACAAGACGGCGCGCCTCGCGCGCGCCGCGTGCAACGGCCCGCCGCAAGAAAAGCAAGAACGCCTCGAAGTGTTTGCAATAACGACCCAATAAGGAGAATTGTCGATGAAGAAGAAGTTAATCTGTCTGCTGGTGGCCGGGGCACTGCCGGGGCTCGCTTTCGCGGACTCGACCAGCGATCAGATCAAGGCCCTCCAGGCACAGTTGAATGCCCTGCAAAAAGAGGTGAAATCGCTCAAGAGCGAAATCGCCAGTTCGAAGAGCACGGCGAAGGCGTCGTCGAAGACGGCCACGGCTTCCGCGGGCGGCGCGGCGGTCGCCACGGCAAGCACCGCGGAAGCGGCGCCCGTCGATATCAGCTCGCCCGACTACGGCAAGGCGCCCGCTCGCCTGACCAACGACGACGTCGATTCGATGAAGCAGCAGATCGCGAGCCAGCAGCTGAAGGTCGATTCGCTCAGCGACGCGGCCAATACCGGACCGATCGCGGGCCTCTCGATCACCGGCTATATCGACCCATCGTACATTTACAACCGCGCGCCGGGCACCTCGTCGTTCCTGTTCGCGAATCACGAGAACTCGTACAACTACTTCAACAGCACGTTCGGCGATCTCTACCTCGACATCAAGAAGACCTTCGGTGTCGGCCCGATGGCGCCGTCCGCCGAAATCACGCTCATGCCGAACCGCGGCAACGGCATCACGCTGCTCGCGAACGAACACGGCGACATCGGCAACAACATCCTGAACACGGCGGTCGTCACGGTGCCGATCACGGCCACGCAGACCTTCGTCGCCGGTCTGATGCCGAGCTTCGGCGGCTACGAGGTGCAGCAATCGAATCAGATGCTGACCCTCACGCACAACCTGCTGTACGACTTCTCGGATCCGGGCAGCTACGTGGGCGTGGGCTGGAACTACACGCCGGACGGCAGCCAGTGGGCCTTCAAGTTCATGCTGGGCAACGAGCAGTACCGCACCTACGGCGCGGTCACGCAGACCGGCACGAACGCGCTGGGCGACCCGATCACGACCAGCAACAAGATCCCGACCTTCACGGCGCGCGCGGACTACACGATGTCGAGCGCGCTCGATATCGGCGGTTCGTTCAACATCGGCCGCCAGACGCTGTCGAGCGCGACCAATTCGGACGGTCAGGTGGTCTACGGTCCGGGCGGCCAGGCCACGAGTTCGGGCGGCTACTTCTTCTTCGGCGAAGTCGATGCGACCTACACGCTCGCGGACATCCAGTACAACGCCGAAGTCGATTACGGCCAGCAGCAGCGCGCCGCGTTCAACGGCGGCAACGCGCAGTGGTACGGTCTCTCGCTGCTCGCGCACCGCAAGTTCAACGCACCGGTCGTGGGCCGCATGGGCGTGACCGCGCGTTACGACCTGCTCGCCGACAGCAAGAACGGCGGCGGCGGCGGCGGCGTGGCGCTCAACGGCAACGGCATGGATCCGTACAACGGCTTCGGCATCGGCGCGGACTGCCTCGCGAATTCGCAGGCGGGCGGCGGTTACGGCTTCGAGTGCAAGGGCGCGGTACGCCAGGACGTCGCGCTCGACCTGCTGTTCTACCCGACGCAGCAGATCACCGTGAAGGTCGAATATCGCCACGACTGGGCCTCGCAGAAGGTGTTCCTGCGCAACGACGGCTCGTACAGCAAGAGCAACGACTTGCTGGGCGCGCAGTTCATCTACGCGTTCTGACGCGTATGCGGCGGGCGGCAGGCCTCGCGCCTGCGCCCGCCGTTTTTTTCGCACGCATTTCCTATGCTCAAATTCGCCAATCAACCTCATGCGCCGTCGTGGTACGCGGCCACCGCCAACGACGCCACCCGCCATCCGTCTTTGCAAGGCACGCTCGACGCCGATGTCTGCGTGATCGGCGCGGGCCTCACGGGCGTCTCCACCGCGCTCAATCTCGCGGAACGCGGCTATCGCGTCGCGCTGCTCGAAGCGTCGAAAGTCGGATGGGCCGCGAGCGGACGCAACGGCGGCCAGTTGATCGGCGGCTTCGCCTGCGGCATCGACACGTTCGCGCAGTTCATGAACGAAGGCGAAGTCAGGCAGATGTGGGACATGGGCCTCGAAACGCTCGACATCGTGAAGTCGCGCGTGGCGAAGCACAACATCGACTGCGCGCTCACGGAAGGCTATTTCACCGCCGCGAACAAGGCGCGCGACGTCGACGAACTCAAGCGCTGGCGCGACGACGCCGCGCGACGCTTCGGCTACGACCGCTTCCGTTACGTCGACGCCGACGGCGTGGGCCGTTTCGTGCAATCGGGCCGCTATCCGGGCGGCCTTTACGATCCGGACAGCGGCCATCTGCATCCGCTCAACTACACGCTCGGCCTCGCGCGCGCGGCGCGCGAAGCGGGCGTGCAGATCTTCGAAGACAGCGCGGTCACGCGCATTCGCGACGAAGCGGGCGCGCACGTGATCGAAACGGAACAGGGCAAGGTGCGCGCGAAGTTCGTCGTGCTCGCGTGCAATACGTATCTGG
Organism: Paraburkholderia sp. Ac-20347; assembly: GCF_017104805.1. Lineage (NCBI taxonomy): Bacteria > Pseudomonadati > Pseudomonadota > Betaproteobacteria > Burkholderiales > Burkholderiaceae > Paraburkholderia > Paraburkholderia sp. Ac-20347. Next base: position 20,381 of record NZ_JAAGPN010000143.1, read on the forward strand.
GCGAGCTCGCGCCGGCGCTCGCGCGCAAGATCATGCCGGTCGGCACCTATGTGATCGCCACCGAACCGCTCGGCGAGACGCGCATGAATGCGCTGATGCCCGCGCAGGCCGCCGTGTGCGACAGCCGCTTCGTGCTCGACTACTTCCGCCCCGCGCCCGACACGCGGCTGCTGTGGGGCGGCAAAGTGAGCTATTCGACCTTCGCGCCGCCGAATCTCGGCGAAGCGATGCGCCGCGACATGCTCAAGACCTTTCCGCAACTCGCCGACGTGAAGGTCGATTACGCGTGGGGCGGCTACGTCGATATCACCATGAATCGCGCGCCGCATTTTGGCCGCGTCTCGCCCACGGTATATTTCGCGCAGGGGTTTTCCGGGCACGGCGTGAACACCACGGGTCTCGCGGGTCAGTTGATCGCCGAGGCGATACACGGCCAGGCCGCGCGCTTCGACCTGTTCGGCAAGATCCGTCACCGCGACTTTCCTGGCGGCGCTACCCTGCGGACCCCGGCCCTCGTGCTCGCGATGGCCTGGTATCGAATGAAGGACCTGCTTTGATGGATCTGAACCGATGAAACTCGACCTCGACGCCCAGGCGGACGTGCTCGCCCGCCACTCGTACTACGAAGCCTCCGTCACGCGCCCCGCCGCCGACGACCCGGTGCTCGACGGCGCGCTCGACGCCGACGTCTGCGTGATCGGCGCGGGCTTCGCGGGCCTCTCGGTCGCACTCGAATGCCGCGCGCGCGGGCTCTCCGTCGTGGTGCTCGACGCGCATCGTCCGGGCTGGGGCGCGTCGGGCCGCAACGGCGGACAGACGCTCGTCGGCTTCGCGAAGGACGAAGTGCTCGAACAGCAGCTCGGGCCGCAAGGCATGCGCGCGGCGTGGGCGCTCTCGATTCAGGGCGTGGAACTCGTGAAGGAGCGCATCGCGCGCTACGGCATCGACTGCGATTTCACCTCGGGCTACGTGACGGTCGCGACCAAACCGAAGCGCGTGCCGGGCCTGCGTTCATGGATGGACGCCGCGAGCGAGCGCTGGGGCTACGACAAGCTCGAATGGCTCGACACCGACGCCACGCGCGCGCGCGTGAATTCGCAAAGCTATCTCGCGGGCGTCTACGATCCGCTGTCGGGGCATCTGCATCCGCTCAAATACTGCCTCGGTCTCGCCGATGCCGCGCGCAAGGAAGGCGCGCAACTGTACGCGCATTCGCGCGTCACCTCGGTCGTGCGCGGCGCGCAGCCCGTGGTGAGGACCGCGCGCGGCGAAGTGCGCTGCCGCTTCGTGGTGTCGTGCTGCAACGCCGCGCCGGGCGGCGTGCTGCCCGCGCCCGTGGAAGCGCGCATCGCGCCGATCG
>NZ_JAAGPN010000144.1:0-21345 GCF_017104805.1 Paraburkholderia sp. Ac-20347
TACCCCGTGTAGACGCCGGCCGTGTGACGCCGCACCACTTCATCCGGCGCGAGGCCCGTATGGCGCGCGACGTCGGCGAGATCCGGGCCCGCCGCGCCGCCGTAGCTCACCGGAATCTCGATGTCGCGGCCTTCGGGCGGCGCGTCGTCGTTGCTTTCACCGGCGTGCCATGCGGCTTCGAGCGCGGCGGCCAGCGCGGCGGCATCGGCGTCGAGCGCATCGAAGGCAATCGTCAGATTGTTCATGCCGGGCACGACCTCGCGCACGGCGGCCCAGCCGCGCGCCTGCGCGGCCACGGCCCAGATGCGGCGCTGGACTTCCAGCGTGGCGGGCGGCGGCGCTTCGCAGACGAGCGCCTCGTCGCCGAGAAAGTAGATGCGTGGAACGGGTATGCGCATGGTGTCCGGAAATGGAGGGCAAACGGGCCGCGAACAGACCGCAAACAGGTCGCAAGCGGATTGCAGGCAAGCCCGTTTCTATCAGCGTACATTCTCGACAAATTATCGACAAATTCTCAACAAGCGTTTGTGCCAGGCGCGCCGCAAGCAGGCCGCCTCTACACTGGCGCCACCACTGTCACGCCGGGACTCTCGTCATGCCGCGCCAGCCGACCAGGATCGTATCGTCCGAACATCTCGTTTCCGAGACGAGCGCCGAACTCTCCGAACTCGAGTACGCGCTCATCATGGCCAGCAATGCGTTCAATCGCTGGATGGTGCGCTGCATGTCGGCGGCCGGGGCCAAGGACATGACGCCGATCGAGGTGTCGCTGCTGCATCACGTCGGTCATCGCGACCGGCGCAAGAAGCTCGCCGATATCTGTTTCGTGCTCAATATCGAGGATACGCACGTCGCCACCTACGCGCTGAAGAAGCTCGTCGCGCGCGGCTATGTGACGAGCGAGAAGCACGGCAAGGAAGCGTTTTTCGCGGTGACGCCCGCGGGGCGCGAGTTGTGTCTGCGATATCGCGACGTGCGCGAAAGCTGCCTGATCGCCACGCTCAAGGAGAGCGGCTTGTCCAACACGCAGATCGGCGATGCCGCGCAACTGATGCGCAACGCGTCCGGACTCTACGACACGGCTGCGCGCGCGGCGGCTTCGTTGTGAGGTGATCGAAACGCGGCGACGGTTTGAGACGAAGTTGCGTGTTCCTGAGTGTTCCTTACGCCACGCGCTGCGCGAGATGCGCCCCCGTCTCGGTGACGATGGCGTCGAGCGGCAGATCGTGCGCTTCCGGTTCGAGCACGCCGTCGTCGATACGGCACGCTTCGTAAGCCATGCCCACGGTGTACGGCGGCTGCGCGCCGGGCCACGCGGCGAGCGTGCGGTCGTAATAGCCGCCGCCGTAGCCGAGCCGGTAGCCCGCGCGGTCGAAGCCCACGCACGGCACGAGCAGCAGATCGGGCACCACGGCGAGCGGCTGCGCCGGTTCGAGGATGCCGTGATGGCCTTCGCGCATCGGCGCACCCGGCGTCCACGCGTAGAAATGCAGCGGCGTATGACGCTCGGGAATCGCGGGCAGCGCGGCGCGTCGCGAGGTGTCGGCGGCGAGCCAGTCGGCGATCCACGCACGCGCGTCGAACTCGCCAGGCAGCGGCCAATAAAAGCCGATTGAAAGCGGAGCGAGACGCGCGATCAGCGCATCGAGATGAACCGTCAGAGCGGCGCTTACAGCAACGTCCGAAGACGCCGCCAGGCGTGCCTCGCGCAGCTTGATACGCCAGTCCTTTTTGGATTCCGCAAGGGGGTTGCGTGCTATGCTTGGGTTCACCTCGCGCTCCAGAAATAACGATGTCCAAACGCCTTGTTCGAGTATATCGCGTGGTCGGTCTCGCACTGACCGCCGCTGCACTCGTCGCGTGCAGCACGGCCGACGCCGTGCGGCCCGTCGCCCTGCCCGTGGGGGCGACTCCCACGCCCGACGACCAGACTTTCATCCAGCTTCGCGAAGCCGCGCGCAACAACGATCCGGCGCGCGCCGCGCAACTCGCGGCGATGATTCCCGACTATCCGGCGCCGTCTTATCTCGAATACTTCCAGCTCAAGCCGCAGTTGTTCGACTCGCAGGGTCACGCACGTGTGGACGCGCCCGACGCGCCCGTGCTGTCCTTCCTGCAGCGTCACGACGGCGAGGCGATCGGCGACCGCATGCGCAACGACTATCTGCTCGTGCTGGGCGCGCGTCACGACTGGGCGAATTTCGACAAGCAGTACCCGCGCTTCGTGCTCAACGACGACACGCAGGTGAAGTGCTACGCGCTGGAGTCGCGCGCGGCACGCGGCGATAACGTCGCCGACGACGCACGCGCGCTGCTCACCGAACCGCGCTATTACGGCGACGGTTGCGTCGACCTCATTACGGCGCTCGCCATCAAAGGCCAGTTCTCGAGCGACGACGTCTGGCAGCAGATCCGTCTCGCTTACGAGCAGAACCAGACCACCACCGGCTCGAAGCTGCTCGACGCACTCGCGCAGCGTCCCGATCCCACGGCGTTCAGTCAGGCTGTCAGCACGCCGCCGCTCATGCTCGCGCGCGGTGTCGGCGCCGACCCGCAATCGCATCAGCTCGCGCTGCTCGCCGTCACGGTGATGGCGCGCAACGATCCGGCCATGACCGCGGCCACGTACGCGGCCGTCGCGCCCTCGCTCACTTCGCCCGAGCGGGCGATCGGCTGGGGCACGATCGGCTATCAGGCGGCGCTCAAGCGCATGCCGGGCGCGCTCGACTGGTATCGCCTGTCGGCCAATGCGCCGCTGTCGAGCCCGGCTTACGAATGGCGCACGCGCGCCGCGCTGCTCGGCGGCGACTGGACCATGGTGCGCTGGTCGATCGAGCAGATGCCGGCCGCGCTGCGCGCGCAGCCGTCGTGGGTCTACTGGCACGCACGCGCGCTCAAGCAGGCGGGCGACACCGGCCAGGCGAGCCAGGAATTCGCCTCGATCTCGCAGGGCTTTAACTTCTACGGCCAGCTCGCCACCGAAGAACTCGGCCAGAAGATCACGATTCCGCCCAAGACCACGGTCAGCGAGGCCGACATCGCGCAAGCCGGTCAGACGCCGGGCTTCGCGCTCGCGCAGCGTTTCTACGCGCTGAACCTGCGTCTCGAAGGCAATCGCGAATGGAACTGGCCGCTGCGCGGCATGAGCGACCGTCAACTGCTCGCCGCCGCCGAATACGCGAAACGCATTCAATTGCTCGACCGCACGGTGAACACGGCCGACCGCACGCAAAGCGAGCACGACTTCTCGCTGCGCTATCTCGCGCCGTTCCGCGACGTGGTGGAGCGCGACGCGCAGACCAACGGGCTCGACGTCGAATGGGCCTACGGTCTGATCCGTCAGGAATCGCGCTTCATTCTCAACGCGAAGTCGGGCGTGGGCGCGAGCGGTCTGATGCAGATCATGCCGGCCACGGCGCAGATGGTCGCGAAGAAGATCGGCATCGGCCCGCTGTCGCGCGATCAGCTCAACGACCTCGACACCAATATCCTGCTCGGAACGAACTATTTGTCGATGATTTACAATCAGTTCGACGGTTCCGCCGTGCTCGCCACCGCGGGCTACAACGCGGGACCGGGACGCCCGCGTCAGTGGCGTTCCACCTTGCAGGGCGGCGTCGAAGGCGCCATCTTCGCGGAGACCATTCCGTTCCAGGAAACCCGCGATTACGTGAAAAACGTGTTGTCCAACACGGTCTACTACGCGGCGCTGTTCGAGGGCCGTCCGCAATCGCTGAAGGCGCGTCTCGGCTACATTTCGCCGTAAGCGCCACGCGGCGCGTTCCGCTCGCAAGCGGGCCGCGCCGCCTCGCCAGCCGTCATCCGCGGACCTCTCCCGCCTCGCCGCCGTCTGCACGAGGAGGTCGAAGATGAGACATCAAGCCATCGCGGTCATCGGCGGTTCGGGATTCATCGGCAGCCACCTCGTCAACGCGCTCGTCGAGGCCGGCAAAACCGTACGCGTGGCCGCCCGGCGCCGCGCCAACGCCCGCCATCTCACGCTGCTGCCCATCGACGTATTCGAAACCGACGTGACCGATCCTGTCGCGCTCGCGAGTTTTCTCGAAGGCGCGGACGCCGTCATCAATCTCGTCGGCACGCTCAACGGCGGCCATGGCACGCCCTACGGCGCGGGCTTCGCGAAACTCCATGTCGATCTGCCGACCAAAATCGTCGCGGCCTGCGAAGGCAAGGGCGTGCATCGGCTCATCCACCTGAGCGCGCTGGGCGCCGATTCGCGCGGCCCGAGCATGTATCTGCGCTCGAAGGGCGACGGCGAGAAGGCCGTGCGCGCGTCCACGTCGCTGGCCACCACGATCTTCCGTCCGTCCGTCGTGTTCGGTCCCGAAGACAGCTTTCTCAACCGTTTCGCGGTGCTGCAGAAACTCTTTCCGGTGATCCCGCTGGGCATGCCGGATGCGAAGTTTCAACCCGTCTATGTGGGCGATGTGTCGAAGGCGATCGTGAATGTGCTCGATCTCGACGCCGCGAGCGGGCACACTTACGAACTCGGCGGCCCGACCGTCTACACGCTCGAACAGCTCGTGCAGTATTGCGGCGAGGCGGTCGGCCGTCACGCACGCATCGTGCGTCTGCCCGACGCCTTCGCGCGACTGCAGGCGTTCTCGTTCGAACTCGCGCCGGGCGTGCCGGTACTCACGCGCGACAATCTCGATTCGATGAAAGTCGACAGCGTGCTGAGCGGCCCGCTCGCGCCCGAACTGGGCGTGGAGCCCGCGAGCATCGAAACGATCGCGCCGCTTTATCTCGCCGACGCCTCGCTGCGCTCGCGCCTGAACATCTTCCGCGCCAGCGCGGGACGATAGACCGGCGAGCCGGACGCAGCGCAAGGCCGTCGGGCAACAAGCAGGCTGGCCGGCGCGGCGTCCCTCTACATTTTTACGATGGTCATCATGAAGCTCGTTATCGGAGACAAGAACTACTCGTCGTGGTCGATGCGCCCCTGGGTGCTGATGACGCATTTCGGCCTGCCGTTCGAAGAGGTGCTGATCGAACTCGATCAGCCGGGCACGAAGAACGCGATTCTCGCGTTCTCGTCGTCGGGCAAGGTGCCGTGTCTCGTCACCGACGAAGCCATGGCGGTGTGGGATTCGCTCGCGATCGCCGAAACGCTCGCCGAGCGTTTTCCGCAACACGCGATGTGGCCGCGCGACGCGAACGTGCGCGCGCAGGCGCGCAGCGTGAGCGCCGAAATGCATTCGGGCTTCGGCGAGCTGCGCACGCACATGCCGATGGCGATCCGCACGATCAAGCCGGGCGCGGGCGCGACGCCCGGTGCGCTCGCCGACATTGCGCGCATCGACGCGCTCTGGTGCGCCTGTCTCGACGCGAGCGGCGGCCCGTTCCTGTTCGGCGAATTCAGCATCGCCGACGCGATGTTCGCGCCCGTGGTGATGCGCTTCAACAGCTATCAGCCGACGCTGTCCGCGCAGGCCGCCGCCTACGCGCAACGCGTCACGGCGCTGCCCGCCGTGGCCGCGTGGATCGACGCCGCGCGCCGCGAGACGCATCGCATCGGCCACGACGAACTCGGCGATTCCGCAGCATGAAGATTTATGTCGTAGGCGGCGCGATCCGCGATGAGATGCTCGGTCTGCCGGTGCGCGACCGCGATTACGTCGTGGTCGGCGCGACGCCGGAGCAGATGGCCGCGCAGGGTTATCGTCCGGTCGGCAAGGACTTTCCGGTGTTTCTGCATCCGCAGACCCAGGAGGAGTACGCGCTCGCGCGCACCGAGCGCAAGACGGCGGCGGGCTATCACGGCTTCCAGTTCTTCTACGCGCCCGACGTCACGCTCGAAGAGGATCTCGCGCGGCGCGACCTCACCATCAACGCGATGGCGCGCGAGGTGCAGCCGGGCGGCGTGCTGACCGGTCCGATCGTCGATCCGTACGGCGGCGCGAACGATTTGCGCGCGCGCGTGTTCCGTCATGTCAGCGATGCGTTCCTCGAAGATCCCGTGCGCATCCTGCGCGTGGCGCGCTTCGCCGCGCGTTTCGCCGATTTCACCGTCGCGCCCGAAACCCTGGCGCTGATGCGCGCGATGGTGAGTTCGGGCGAGGCCGACGCGCTCGTGCCCGAACGCGTCTGGCAGGAAGTCTCGCGCGGGCTGATGGAAGCGAAGCCGTCGCGCATGTTCGAGGTGCTGCGCGAATGCGGCGCGCTCGCCCGCGTGCTGCCGGAAGTGGATGCGCTCTGGGGCGTGCCGCAGCGCGCCGACTATCACCCCGAAGTCGACACCGGCGTGCACGTGATGATGGTGATCGACCACGCGGCCGCGCAGGGCTATGCGCTGCCGGTGCGTTTCGCGGCGCTCACGCACGATCTCGGCAAGGCGACCACGCCCGAGGACGTGCTGCCGCGTCACATCGGCCATGAGGGACGCAGCGTCGATCTGCTCAAGCCGCTGTGCGACCGTCTGCGCGTGCCCAACGATTGCCGCGATCTCGCGGTGCTGGTCGCGCGCGAGCACGGCAACGTGCATCGCGTGATGGACATGGGCGCGGCGGCGCTCGTGCGGTTGTTCGAGCGCAGCGACGCGCTGCGCAAGCCCGCGCGTTTCGCCGAGGCGCTGCAGGCCTGCGAGTCCGATCTGCGTGGGCGTCTGAACTGGGAGAACGCGCCGTATCCGCAGGCCGAGCGCCTGCGCGTGGCGCTGGTGGCGGCGCGCGGCGTGGATGCGGGCAAGATCGCCGACGAAGTGACGGCGGCGGGTCAGGCGAACGGCAAGAGCGGCACGTCGGTGGCGGAGAAGATCAAGGACGCCGTGCATCGCGCGCGCGTCGATGCGGTCGAGAACGCGCTCGCGGCGGCTTGAGTCCTGATCGACACTCGCGGTAACGAAAAACGGCGCACGTGTGCGCCGTTTTTTATTTCATCGCCTCACAGCGCGCGCACGAGAAACGACAAGGCCATCGACAGCACCAGCGTCGACATGAACGGCAGCGGATACTCGCGGCTGAACATGCGCAGCGTGACGTCGCCGGGCAGACGGCCGATGCCGAGCTTGCGCAACCAGGGCTGCGCGCCCGACAGAATCGCGACGGCGATGAAGGTGGTCAGAAACCAGCGGATCATGTCGGGGCCGTGAAAGAGAGGGAAGTGAGCGTGATCAGAGCGTGTGGCTGCGGTCGCCGCGCGCGAACGCGGCGAGGGTCGAGTCGATGCCGCGCGAGAACGCGATCACCTTGAACAGCTCGCCCATCTCCGCTTCGGAGACGAGCTTTTGCACCGCGTTCGCCGCGGGCATGAAACGCACGACGTCGCCCGGATCGATTTCGCCGAGCACCTCGGTGATGCCCGCGTTCATCAGGAAGCGCGCCTGCGAGGTGTAGCCGAGCAGATCGGCGCCGGTTTCCACGCCCGCCTGCGCGATGCCGCTGAATTCGACGTGCGCCGTGATGTCCTGCAAGCCGGGGTAGAGGAACGGATCGCCGTGCGCGCGGTGCCGATAGTGGCACATCAGCGTGCCTTGCACGCGCTGCGGGTGGTAGTACTCGCCGGCCGGAAAGCCATAATCGATGAAAAACGCCGCGCCGCGCGTGAGCATCGTGCAGACCGTGCGCGTGAAAGCGAGCGCCGCTTCGTGCGTTTCCGCGACGTAATCCTCGCTGCCCTCGATCTGCGCGAGCACGCTGCCCGGCTCGCTTTCCGCCCAGTTCGCTTCGCCGCTGTGAGCGGGGCGGTCGGAGAACACGAAGGCGCCCGCGTCGTTCACGGCCACGCCGCGCTCGTGCCACACGGCGTCCTTGCGGGCGAAGAGGCGCACGGGCATGGCGTCGAGCACTTCATTGCCGATCACGATGCCTTCGAACGTCTCGGGCAGCGCGTCGAGCCAGCGCACGCGGTCGGCCAGATGCGGCGCGAGCTTCGCGATGGTTTCGCGCTGTCGCTCGCGCAATTCGCCCGACAGATCGACGATATCCCAGGAATCGAAGCTCACGTTCAGCGCTTCGAGCGCGAGCATCACGCCCGCCGCGAGCCGGCCCGTGCCCGCGCCGAATTCCATCAGCTTGCGCGTGCCGCTCTTTTCCAGCGCTTCGGCGACGGCGCGCGCGAGCGTGGCCGAGAACAGCGGCGACATCTCGGGCGCGGTTACGAAGTCGCTGCCGTCGTCGGCGAACAGGCCGAATTTGCGCGCGCCGCCGCTGTAATAGCCGAGGCCCGGCGCGTAGAGCGCGCGCTCCATGTAGCGGTCGAACGGCAGCCAGCCGCCCGCCGCGGCGAGTTCGGCGCGCAAGGTCGCGGCGAGCGCCTCGGACTGCGCGAGCGCGATCGGCTCGGGAACAGGTAAACTAGCGGGTTCGTGAGCTTTCGGATTCATCCCGGCATTGTAAATGAGCGCAACTTCCGGCATCGGCGCGCCTGAACGCGACGCAGCGCAGGCGGATCATTTCGCTTCCGACCCCGCCAAACCCGCTGCGCCCGCGCGCGTGGTGCTGGTGACGGGCGGCGCGCGGCGCATCGGCCGGGCGCTCTCGCTGGGTTTCGCGGCGCACGGCTGGGACGTGGCGGTGCATTACGGCGACTCGCGCGAGGAAGCCGACGAAGTCGTCGCGGAAATCCGCGCGCTCGGCCGTCGCGCGATCGCGTTGCACGCCGATCTGGCGAGCGAGGCGCAGGTGGCGCGACTCGTGCCCGATTGCACGGCGGCGCTCGGCAGGCCGTCCTGCGTGCTGAACAACGCGTCGCGTTTCAGCGAGGACACGGCGCGCGACGTTGGCTACGAGAAGCTGCTGCAGCTCATGGCGATCAACGTGGGCGCGCCGCTCGTGCTGGCGCGCACGCTCTGGGAAGCCACGCCCGACACGGCGATCGACGACGAAGCGCAGCGCGCGTGCGTCATCAACGTGCTCGACCAGAAGCTGTACAACATGAATCCGGATTATCTGTCGTATACGCTGACGAAGGCGGCGCTCGCGAACGCCACCGTCGCGCTGGCCCAGGCGCTCGCGCCGAAGGTGCGCGTGGCGGGTCTCGCGCCCGGCCTCACGCTGCAGTCCGGCGATCAGTCGCCGGAAGGCTTCGAGGCCGCGCACAAGGTGACGCCGCTGGGCCGGGCGTCGCGGCCCGAAGATCTGATCGACGCCGCGCTGTATCTCGCGCAGGCGCGCGGCGTGACCGGCACGACGCTCGTCGTCGACGGCGGCCAGCATCTCGTGCCGCTGCCGCGCGACGTGATGTTTTTGACGGGCGCTTGAGGGCTGAAGTCCCAGGTGCCCGCCGGCGTTCGCGAAAAACCGGTCGCGTGCGCAGCATCAATGCCCGGCCTTGAATTGCAACTAACTGCAAGACATGGCCCCGCGCCCGAAACGTTTTATCGCGGTCCTTTCCAACTTGTCGCGCCGCTCGCCCGAGCGCCCCGGCAGTCTGGCAGAACGACCGCGCGACCCTGAATGACCCGCATGGCGCAGCGCGCCTGCGCAGGTGCCTGAACCGCACGCTTTTATCGACTGGAACGAACATGTCCGCCGTACTCCTGCATCCCCGGCTCGCCGACTGCCGCCGGCTTTTTCTGCGCAACTACGAAGTCAACATCAACATCGGCGTGCATGACTTCGAAAAACGCGGCGAACAGCGCGTCGTGATCAACGTCGATCTGTACGTGCCGCTCGCGTCGACCACGCCGCGCGAAGACAAGCTGCGCGAAGTCGTCGATTACGACTACATGCGCGCGACGGTCGCGGCCCGCATCGGCCAGGGGCATATCCATCTGCAGGAAACGCTCGTCGACGACCTCGCCTCCGCGCTGCTCGCGCACGAGCAGGTGCGCGCCGTGCGCGTCTCGACCGAAAAGCCCGACGTCTATCCGGACTGCGACGCGGTGGGCGTCGAAGTCTTTCGCATCAAAGAGGACTGATTCATGAACGCCCCCGATACGCTGGCCACGGCCGAGGCCGCCGAAGCCACGCTCGCCGCCGAGAACATCGCAAGCCCGGAACAAGCCGATAACGCCGACGGTGCCGATGGTGCCGATCACGGCGAGGAAGGCGGCCGCCCCGCGCTCACGCGCCGCGAGCAGAAGGAAGCCTACGAGAACAACAAGCTCTACAAGCGCATCGTGCGTCAGGTCGGCCAGGCGATCGGCGACTACAACATGATCGAGCAGGGCGACAAGGTGATGGTCTGCCTGTCCGGCGGCAAGGACAGCTACGCCATGCTCGACGTGCTGATGCGCCTGCGCGAGCGCGCGCCGATCGACTTCGAGATCGTCGCCGTGAATCTCGACCAGAAGCAGCCGGGCTTTCCGGAGCACATCCTGCCCGCGTATCTCGACAAGATCGGCGTGCCGTATCACATCGAGAACCAGGACACCTACAGCATCGTCAAGCGCCTCGTGCCCGAGGGCAAGACCACGTGTTCGCTGTGCTCGCGTCTGCGCCGCGGCATTCTGTACCGCGTGGCGGGCGAGCTGGGCGCGACCAAGATCGCGCTCGGCCACCATCGCGACGACATCCTGCAAACGCTGCTGCTGAACATGTTCTACGGCGGCAAGCTCAAGGGCATGCCGCCCAAGCTGCAGTCGGACGACGGCAAGAACATCGTGATCCGCCCGCTCGCCTACGTGAAGGAAGTCGATCTGGAAAAGTACGCGGAACTGCGCGAATTCCCGATCATTCCGTGCAATCTGTGCGGCAGCCAGCCGAACCTCAAGCGCGCGGAAATGAAGGCGCTGATCCGCGACTGGGACAAGCGTTTCCCGGGCCGCATCGAGAACATGTTCAACGCGCTCGGCAACGTCGTGCCCTCGCATCTGATGGACGCCTCGCTGTTCGGCTTCAAGGATCTGCGCGCGACGGGCGTCGAAGACCCGGACGGCGACATCGCCTTCGACGAAGAACCGTGCTCGACCGACACGCCCGCGTCGACCGACGGCGCGACGCTCAAGTTCACGCCGTTCGACGATCTCTGAGCGAAGCGCGGCGCAAAGCGACATAACGCAGCACAACGCAGCACCGGCGCCTGGCGCAATCCGCATCCGACCCCGGACGGCCCGACGTGATCTCACGCGGGCCGTTTTTTCATGCCATGCGGCCTGCGCGCAACACGCTTGTAAAACTGTGTGCGAAACACGGCGAATCAGCGGCAAACGCCTGCCCGCAAGGCGTCTTGGGGATACCCCCCATGCTAGAATCGATCGCTTCTTTCCCTCTCAAGTCACCGATGCAATGAACATCGTGATCCTCGCGGCAGGCATGGGCAAACGCATGCACTCCGCGCTGCCCAAAGTACTGCATCCGCTGGCTGGCAAGCCGCTTCTCTCGCACGTCATCGATACCGCCCGCACGCTGTCGCCCACGCGACTCGTCGTGGTGATCGGCCATGGCGGCGACGCCGTGCGCGCCGCCGTCGGCGCCCCCGATGTGCAGTTCGCGCTGCAGGAACAGCAGCTCGGCACCGGCCACGCGCTCGCGCAGGCGCTGCCGCTGCTCGATCCCTCGGTGCCGACGCTCGTGCTCTACGGCGACGTGCCGCTCACGCGCGCGTCCACGCTCAAACGCCTGACCGAAGCCGCGGGCGAGCACGCTTACGGCATTCTCACCGTGACGCTCGACGACCCGACCGGCTATGGCCGCATCGTGCGCGGCGCGACCGGCGAAGTCGTGCGCATCGTCGAACAGAAAGATGCCGACGACGACGAACGTCTGATCGACGAGATCAACACGGGCATCGTCGTCACGCCCACGGCGCCGCTCGCGGGCTGGCTCGACGCGCTCAAGAACGACAACGCCCAAGGCGAGTATTACCTGACCGACGTGGTGGAATCGGCGATCGCCGCGGGTCACGCGGTCGTGACCGCGCAGCCCGACGCCGAATGGGAAACGCTCGGCGTGAACAGCAAGCAGCAACTGGCCGTGCTCGAACGCGTCTATCAGCGCAATGCCGCCGACACGCTGCTCGCGGGCGGCGTCACGCTCGCCGACCCGGCGCGCTTCGATCTGCGCGGCTCGATCTCGTGCGGCCGCGACGTGTTCATCGACGTGAACTGCGTGTTCGAAGGCACGGTCACCATCGGCGACAACGTGCACATCGGTCCGAACTGCGTGATCCGCGACGCCGAAATCGGCGCGGGCACGCGCGTGGACGCCTACACGCACATCGAAAGCGCCAGCGTGGGCGCGAAGGCCGTGCTCGGTCCTTACGCGCGTCTGCGTCCGGGCGCGAAGCTCGCCGACGAAGTGCACGTGGGCAACTTCGTCGAAGTGAAGAACGCGAACATCGGGCTCGGCTCGAAGGCGAATCACCTGAGCTACGTGGGCGACGCCGACGTGGGCGCGGGCGTGAACATCGGCGCGGGCACCATCACCTGCAACTACGACGGCGCGAACAAGCATCGCACCGTGATCGAAGATCACGTCTTCGTGGGTTCGGATACGCAGCTCGTCGCGCCCGTGCGCGTGGGCCGCGGCGTGACCATCGCGGCGGGCACCACGGTCTGGAAGGACGTGCCGGCGGACACGCTGGCGCTCAACGAGAAAACCCAGATCGCGAAAACCGGCTACGTTCGTCCGGTGAAGAAAAAAAGCTGAACGGCAGGACACTTCGGGCGCCGCGCCGCGAACGCGCGCGCAGCGCCCCGCCTCTCATTGCAAAGGATCGAATTCCATGTGCGGCATCGTCGGCGCAGTAGCGCAACGTAACATCGTCCCCGTTCTCATCGAAGGACTGCGGCGGCTCGAATATCGCGGCTACGACTCGTGCGGCGTCGCCATCGTGACGGCCGAAGGCCCGCAGCGCGTGCGCAGCGTCGCGCGCGTGGCCGAGCTCGACGAACAGGTGCGCGAGGCGCACTTCGAAGGCGTCACCGGCATCGCGCACACGCGCTGGGCCACGCACGGCGCGCCGACCGTCAACAACGCGCATCCGATCTTCTCGCGCAACGCGCTGGCGATCGTGCACAACGGCATCATCGAGAACTACGAAGCGCTGCGCGAGATGCTCAAGGCCAAGGGCTACGAGTTCGTCTCGCAGACCGATACCGAAGTCATCGCGCACCTGATTCACAGCCTGTATCAAGGCGATCTGTTCGCCGCCGTGCGCGAAGCCGTGCAGCAACTCGCGGGCGCGTATGCGATCGGCGTCGTGCACAAGGATCAGCCGCATACGGTCGTGGGCGCGCGCGCGGGTTCGCCGCTCGTGGTCGGCTATGGCAACAAGGGCGAAAACTTCATCGCTTCCGACGCACTCGCGATCGCGGGCAGCGCCGAGCGCGTGAGCTACCTCGAAGAAGGCGATGTCTGCGAAATCACGCTCGAAGGCGTGCGTATCGCCGATCGTCAGGGCAACATCGTGACGCGCGAAACGCGCGACGTGCAGGCTTACGGCGGCTATGGCGGCGAGGTCGAACTCGGGCCGTATCGCCATTACATGCAGAAGGAAATCTTCGAGCAGCCGCGCGCGATTTCCGACACGATCCCGGCCGCCGACGCCTTCGACGCCGAGCTTTTCGGCGAGAACGCGGCCGAGGTGTTCAAGGGCATCGACAGCATCCTGATTCTCGCGTGCGGCACGAGCTACTACGCGGGCCTCACGGCGAAGTACTGGCTCGAATCGGTCGCGAAGATCCGCACCGACGTCGAAATCGCCAGCGAGTACCGCTACCGCGAGTCGGTGCCGAATCCGCGCGCGCTGGTCGTCACCATTTCGCAGTCGGGCGAAACCGCCGACACGCTCGCGGCGCTCAAGCACGCACAGTCGCTCGGCATGGAGCACACGCTCGCCGTCTGCAACGTGGCGACGAGCGCGATGGTGCGCCTCACCGAACTCAAGTTCCTCACGCACGCGGGCCGCGAGATCGGCGTGGCGTCGACCAAGGCGTTCACCACGCAGCTGGTCGGCCTGTTCATCCTCGCGGTCACGCTCGGCAAGCTGCGCGGCCACGTAAGCGCGGAGCAGGAAGCCGCGTATCTGAAGCTGCTGCGCCATCTGCCCGCCGCGCTCAACGGCGTGCTCGCGCTGGAGCCGCAGATCATCGCGTGGTCGGAGGAGTTCGCGCGCAAGGAAAACGCGCTGTTCCTCGGCCGCGGGCTGCATTACCCGATCGCGCTCGAAGGCGCGCTCAAGCTCAAGGAAATCTCGTACATCCACGCGGAAGCGTATCCGGCGGGCGAGCTCAAGCACGGCCCGCTCGCGCTCGTGACGGAAGCGATGCCGGTGGTCACGGTCGCGCCGAACGACGCGCTGCTGGAAAAGCTCAAGTCGAACATGCAGGAAGTGCGCGCGCGCGGCGGCCAGCTTTACGTGTTCGCCGACGCCGACACGCACATCACGAGCGAAGAGGGCATCCACGTGATCCGCATGCCGGAGCACTACGGCCTGCTTTCGCCGATCCTGCACGTGGTGCCGCTGCAATTGCTCGCGTATCACACGGCCTGCGCGCGCGGCACCGACGTGGACAAGCCGCGCAATCTCGCGAAGTCGGTGACGGTGGAGTAACGCGGGAGCGGGAGCGGCTGCGGCCGCGCTCTGCTGCCTGAGAAGCGCCGGATGAAAATCCGGCGCTTTTTTATTGGTTTTTCGCTTCGTGCAGCGCGAAAAGGCCTCGTTGATGCAATCGGCATAGATCGTTTGCAGCGCGCGCGGTTTGGTGCAGACTGGCGCCAAATCGCTTTCCTCTGACAGATAGGGAAGCGTGCGATGACGAGGACAAAGCGGAATGATTCGACTGGGATGGCTGGCGGCGCTGCTGATCTGCGTGGCGGCGCATGCGGGCGTCAACGATGGCGCCAATGGAGCGGGCAGCGGGGTTGGCAACAGCGACGCAAACTCTGACGCCTGCACGCAAGCCGACACGGCGCCGCTCGCCGCTACGGTCCTCAGCGCCGATTCGATCCCGCACCCCAAGGGACGCGTCACCGACCTCACTGGCGCGCTCTCAGACGTCTGCAAAGCCGATCTGACGCGCCGCCTCGCCGCGCTCGAACAGCAGACCGGCGACCAGCTCGCCGTGCTTCTCGTGCCCAGCACCGGCGACGTGAGCATCGAACAGTACGCGACGCAGATCTTCGAGCAATGGAAGCTCGGCCAGAAGAAGACCGACAACGGCATCCTGCTCGTGGCCGCGCTGCACGATCATCACGTGCGCATCGAGGTGGGCTACGGGCTCGAAGGCACGATCCCCGACGTGATCGCGGGGCGCATCATTCGCGAACGCATCGTGCCGGCGTTCCGCGAGAACAACTTCGAAGCGGGCATCAGCGCGGCCGTCGATTCGCTGACGCAACGCTTGACGGACCCCGAACAGACAGGCGCGTCCACGCCTGATGCGACGGCGGATGAAAGCGCCGCGAGTCCGGACGCGAGTACCGCCGATTCCGCCTCCGCCGCATTGATGCGCACGCCGCCCATGCTCGCTCCGCCTACCCGCTATGACGGGCCGCTTCTCTGGCTCGGACTGGCTTTCGTGAACCTGCTGCTGGGCGTGATCGGCAGTCGCATCGACACGAACCGGCGAGCGCGGGCGAAAGCCGAAACCGATGCAGCGAACGCCGAACACGCGGGAAACGATCAATCCGATAAAAACGCAACTAACAACATAGTCAACAAGACAGGCAACGGCAGGCCGCCACGCCGACGGCGGCGCGAGTTCGACCTCGGCTTCCCAGTCTGGCCGCTCGTCACCGGAGTGGTCGCCACGATACTGCTGCTGATCGTCTGGCTGCCGCCCGGCCCGGACGATCTCGACACGGTGCTGATTGGCGGCGCATTCGTCGGCTTCCTGCCGTGCGCGCTCGGTATGGCACTGTACAGCTGGGCAGGCGTGCGCAAATGGACGGCGATCGGCGGCGGCATCTACGCGCTGGTGACGGCCTTCGTGTGCGCCACCGGTGTCGGATTCGCCGACGCGCTCGGCATCGCGGCGTTCGTCGTGCTGGCGGGATTCGTCGTGATCGGCTGGATCGTCGCGAAGATCATGGGCATCGACATGTCGTCGAACTCGTCGTCGTCATCGTCGGGCTCGTGGTTCAGCAGAAGCTCCCGCTCCTCGGACGACGATTCCGGCTGGGGCGGTGGCGGCGGTTCGAGCGGCGGCGGCGGCGCATCGGGCAACTGGTGAAGCGCGCCTGCGCAAACACACGCATCAACACGCACCAACACGCACCAACACGCACAAGCGAATTTTTCTCAACTCGCCCGCAACGGGCTTTCGACAGGAATCGAACTCATGAAGTGGCTGCGCATTCTGCTGGCTTGTCTGATCCTCGCACCGCTCGCGGGCTGCGGCTATAACGCGATCCAGTCGTCGGACGAAGATGTCAACGCGGCCTGGTCGGAAGTGCTGAACCAGTATCAGCGCCGCGCCGATCTGGTGCCGAACCTCGCCGCCGCCGTGAAGGGCTACGCCGCGCACGAACAGGCTGTGCTGACGCAGGTCGCGCAGGCGCGCGCGAGCGTCGGCAGCGTGCAGATGACGCCGGAAATGGCGAAGGATCCGAATGCGCTCGCGGCGTTCGATGCGCGTCAGGGCGACCTGACCAATGCGCTGAGCCGCTTGATGGTGGTGTCGGAGAACTATCCGCAGCTCAAGGCGGACAAGTTGTTTCAGGATCTGCAGGTGCAGCTGGAAGGCACGGAGAACCGCATCACCGTGGCGCGCGGCCGTTATATCCACGCCGTGCAGCAGTACAACGTGCAGATTCGCCAGTTTCCTGGCGTGATCGTGGCGCGCACGCTCGGTTATCAACCGCGGCCGAACTTCGGCGTGGCGAACGAGGCTGCGATTTCCAGCGCGCCGAAACTCGATTTCTCGTCTCCCGGCGCGGTCCAGGCGGCATCACAAAGCGCCGCGCAATAAGGCGCGTTAAAAGGCGTCTATAAGCGCGTATCAATCGTCGTCGTCGTCGCGGTGATGCTCGTACAAACCGCGATGACGGCCGTGATCGTGCCAGCGACGATCGTCGTCGTGATCCCAACCGTCGTCGCGATAACCGTAGCCGTACGCGGGCGCCGCGTACGCAACCGGCGCTTCCTGGTAGACCACCGGCGGCGGAGGCGGCGGCGCGACATAGACCGGCGCGACGGGCACGCCCAGCATCACGTTGAAATCGGTATGCGCCGACGCCGCGCCCGATGCGGCGGCGAGGCTCAGGCCCAGTGCGGTCAGAATCAGAGCGCGCTTCATGTTGGTTTCGTCCATCGTCTAGTAGGAATCAGACGCGCAATGCGTCAGTGATGGCGCGATACTAGAAAATGAAATCATTCAAGGGTGAAACGCGGCGGTCTTTGCTGTAACCGTCTGTAAAGCGTGCGCCATAATGGCGGCCATCGAATCCAGGAGGCGTACGTGCCCGAATTGCAATCATCCCTGCCGCGTCTGTTCGTGTTTTCCGGCGCGGGACTGTCGGCGGAAAGCGGCATCTCCACCTTCCGAACCGGCGACGGCATCTGGACGCGCCACAGCATCGACGAAGTCTGCAACTACCTCACGTGGCGGCGCAATCGCGCGGCGGTGTTCCGCTTCTACAACCAGCGCATCGCCGAATGCGCGGACGCGCGTCCCAACGAAGCGCATAAGCTGCTCGCGCAGTGGCAACAGACGTGGGGCACCGAGCGCGTTCATCTCGTCACGCAGAACATCGACGGGCTGCTCGAGCAGGCCGGCGCGCGCCACGTCACGCATCTGCATGGCGACATGATCTCGCTGCTCTGCACCGACTGCGACTATCGCTTCCCGGCGCGAGGCGCGAGCCTCGATGCGGGCGCGGCGTGCCCGTCGTGCGGCGAGGTCGAAGGCGTGAAGCCCGGCGTGGTGTTCTTCAACGAAGCCGCGCCCGAGTACGAAACGCTGTGGCGCATCCAGCAGTCGATGAACGACGACGATCTGTTCATCGCCATCGGCACCGCGTTCGAGGTGATTCCGCCCGAGCGTCTGCTGCCGCCTACGCGCTACGGTCAGCACGCGCGCAATTTTCTCGTCGATCCTTCGCCGCGGCGCACGGAGTTTTTCGGCGTCGTCGAAAGCGCACCGGCGACCGTGGGCCTGCGCAATCTCGACGACACCATCGCGCGGATGATGAACGGCGGCTGACGCACGCGCCTTGCGTCACGTGTCATACGCCATCGGGCGTGCGGGCTTTCTGGCCGCACGCCTTTTTTATTGCGGAATCGAATCATGAACATATCGAAGCAGATCGTTGGCTATCTCAAGTCGCGCGGACTCGTGCTCGCGAGTCTCGAAACCTGCACGTCCGGCCATATCGCGACGATGCTCGCGGATCAGCCCGGCGCCGAGTCGTGTCTCGACGTCACGCTCGTCGCGCACACGCGTGCTGCGCTGGCGCGGCTGCCGGGCATCGCAATGGTCTCGGCAAGCCTGGCAGACACGCAACCGGGCGATGCGGCGCAGAACGCGGCGCTCGCGCGTGCGTTGGCCGAAGCGTTGCTTGGTACGCGTGCGGGCGGTGCGGAAAGCGCAGAAGGCACAGACAGCGCGGCGAACGTCGCGTTCGCGAGCGTGGGATGGCTCAGCGCGGATCAGGACGGTCGCGCGGCGGCGCACGGTTTGGCGTGGGCATGCAGGCATCGCGATGGCGTGTCGAGCGCGAGCGAGACGGTGTTGTTCGCGGGACGCGGTGCGGAGGTCAAGCGCTCGATTGCGCGACGCGCGTTGCTCGGGCTCCCGCGTTTTGTCGATTCGTTGAACTTTGCGCGTTGACGCGGCAAGCGTGCGTCGCGCGATTCGCGCCCTGGCGGCGCTTTATCCTCTTAGGGATATCAATAAATATATGTATACGTAGTAACAGTTAACAAGCCCTGGCATTTCCTGTGGATAACGCGGTATTTCTTTTTGCGTTCAATCCGATGCAAGACGGACAGCTATGCGGACAATCGAGGGATGTCTGCCGAACCGCGCGGATAACTTTTCCGCCCTGGATCGCTCAAGCGAAGTTATCAAGAATCGATCCACAGACGATTCGCCAGGTCGTCCCCAGTTTGTCCAGAGCCTGGCGTGGATAACTTCGCGTCAGTGTGAACGCGCTGTGGATAGCAACGTGAAGCCGAACGTAAATCGCGTGGATAAAAAAAGCGCCGCCCGCAGGCAGCGCCATGTGTTCGAACGCGTGGGTTCAGTGCCAGAAAATCGCCAGCGCGAGGCCGCCGAACACCACATCCTGGTCGTTGCGCCAGGAATAAGGCAAACCGTCGACGACGATCGCGCAACGGTCGTCGTTCGGCGTGATCAGACCGATTCCGCGTGGCGGGTTTCCGGCGTATGCGCGGGATTATCGGTTTCTGTATTCGCCTCTTTCATTACCGGAGCCGATAGCGTGTTTTTACGCGAAGCAGGTAATAACTGGCACGCGAGCAGACCGGCGAGCATCAGCGCGCAGCCCATGAGCGCGCGCGTGGTGAGCGTCTCTCCGAGCGCGGCCCAGCCCGCGAGCGCGGCGAACACGCCTTCCATGCTGAAGATCACGGCCGCGTGCGCGGGTGTGGCGTCGCGTTGCGCGACCACCTGGATCGTGTAGCCCACGCCCACGGACAGCGCGCCGCCATAGAGAATCGCGGGCGCGGCGCGCAGAAGATCGGCGAGGCGCAGCGGTTCGACGGCGAGACCGATCGCCAGGCACACGAGGCCGCACGCCACGAACTGGGCGATCGAGAGCGCGAGCGGATCGTGACGCGGCGCGTAGTGACTCACCAGCATCACCTGAATGCTGATCACGAGCGCGCAGCCGAGCTGGTACCAGTCGCCATACATGATCGAGAAATGCTCGTTGATGCTGAGCAGATAAAGCCCGAACGCGGCGAGCGCCGCGCCGATCCACGTGCCCGGACCGGTGTGATGGCGCAGCAGGACGCCGAGCATCGGCACGATCACGACGTAAAGCGAGCTGATGAAACCCGCGTTGGCGATCTTCGTGTAGCGCAGGCCGATCTGCTGCAGGGAGATCGCGACGGCGAGCACGAGGCCGAGGATCGCGCCGTCGCGTAGCAAGGCGGCGTCGAAGAGCGGGCGACGCGCGATGCATGCCGCGGCGCTGGCATCGCCGCGCTGATCGTTGTGATCGCTGCCCGAACGCCGCCCGCGCCGCAGCGCGAACACGAACGCCGAAACGACCAGCGCACCGAGCAAAAAGCGGATGCCGGTGAAAAGAAACGGACCGATGGCGTCGAGGCTCAGTCGCTGGGCGACGAAGGCGGAACCCCAGATCATGGCGGCGGCCAGCATCAGCAGATTGGCGCGCAGGTGTTGGCGGGAGGCGGAGTTCAAGCGGAAATCTCGGTTCGGGCGATGCGAGGCACGGCGAGGCAAGCCCAGGCGACAGCACGCGCGCAGGCAGGCGCGGCCAGGAAAACCCGGGAAAGCACAATGAAACGGACGTGCGAAATCCCGATCGTATCCGAATTGAAAGCCAGTTGTCTCCCCGAAAATACACCGCCCCGTTTGCGGATGACAAACCGCCTACGCTGCGTAATACTGCTTCGCGCGAAACGCCCGCCCAGATCGGCCAGCGGAGCGAATCGCCTTCATGCCGTACCCATTTACAACGTGCCGGTCATATTTGTCAGGTTTGGGGAACATCAGATGAAAAAGATTCTCGCCTCGCTTATCGCAGCATCCGTCGCACTGATTTCGGTTCAGGCAATCGCCCAGGAAGCTTCGGCGCCCGCCGCGGCCGCTCCGGCAGCCAGCGCACCGGCCAAGGCCAAGAAGCAGCACAAGAAGCTCAAGCACCACGGCAAGCGCGCCAAGGTCGAGGAAGCGGCTTCGGCTGCCGGCACGAGCGACAAGGGCACGCAGAACTAAGCGGCTGCGCGGCCCGTCCGCGCGACGCAGTCCTTGCTGCAAAGAAAAAAGCCAGAGCATTGCTCTGGCTTTTTTTGTCCCTTTTTTTCGCTCGGCGGCGCTTACTTCGCGAGCCCGGCTTCCAGCAGTTCGGTCAGCAGACCGGTCATGCCTTCGGGATGCGTTTCGGCGCGCGTCTTGAGCTTCGCGACGAGATCGGCGTTCAGCTTGCAGGCGAACGGCACGAGGCCCGCAGCCTGATCGAGCTTGCGCTGCTCGCGGCGATCGAGCGGGGCGTCGGACGAGCCCTTGCCGAAGCGGTCGGGACTGGCCTTGTGGGTGCTTTGCATCAATTTCAGCGCCTTGTTTTTCTCAAGGTCGAACTTCTTCATGGCCATGTGTGCGGCTCCGGAGTTGGGCGGTGGCGCGCATTGTACGCAAACCCGGGCGCGCGTCCATCGCGGCGAGCGGGCGGGGCGCCAACTCAGCCAGGCGAGGCGATGTCGCCGTCGGCATCGGTGAGCGGCGCTTGCGTGGCGGCGGCGTCCGTGGTCGAGGGCGGTGGCGCGGCCGGTGGCGAGGCCTGTTGCGCG
>NZ_JAAGPN010000145.1:0-21083 GCF_017104805.1 Paraburkholderia sp. Ac-20347
GCCCACGGCGGCCGCCTGGGCGAGACGCAGTTTGAGTTCGCGCACGTCGTGGCAGCCGACGGCCTTGGCGAAGCGCGTGACGGTCGCGATGCTCACGCCCGCGCGCCGCGCCAGTTCGCCGATACTCGCGCGCGCGGCGCTGGCGAGATCGTCGAGAATCAGCGCGGCGACGTCGCGCTCGGCGGGACGCAGATCCGGCACGCATTGCGCGATGCGCGCGACGATGTCGAAGCGGCCCGGTTCGGCGGCAGAATTCATGGCAGGCAGGACGTAAGCGGACGGAACAGAGGGGAAAGGCGAAAGCGCCGTGTTAGTAAATAACAATTCACGAAGCGATGGTACTTTGTGTACTATCACCGAGTCAACGGCGAACCTGTCTGTACCGTAATATCAGGCGCAATGGAGAATATGGAGCGAACCGAGATGAAAGTTACAAACTATCAGAGTGCGACGATCGACCCGAACAGCAAGGGCCTCGGCAACGTGCCCGGCGCGAGCGTGCCGCTGCAGGACGCGGGCCGTCTCGAATGGAATCTGCTCGCCGAAGACGTGAGCCTGCCAGCCGCCGTTCTGTATGCGGATCGCGTCGAACACAATCTGAAGTGGATGCAGGAGTTCGTCACGCGCTACGGCGTGAAGCTCGCGCCGCACGGCAAGACCACGATGGCGCCGCAACTGTTCCGCCGCCAGCTCGAAACGGGCGCGTGGGGCATCACGCTCGCCACGGCGCATCAGACGCGCGCCGCGTATCGCGGCGGCGTCACGCGCGTGCTGATGGCCAACCAGCTCGTGGGCCGCCGCAACATGGCGATCATCGCCGAACTGCTCAGCGATCCGGAGTTCGAGTTCTACTGTCTCGTCGATTCAGTCGCGGGCGTCGAACAGCTTGGCGAATTCTTCCGCGCCTCGCGCCGCACGCTGAACCTGCTGCTCGAACTCGGCGTGCCGCGCGGGCGCACCGGCGTGCGCGACGCCGACACGCGCCGCGACGTGCTCGACGCCATCGCGCGCTATCCCGATTCGCTGCAACTCGCGGGCGTCGAGATCTACGAAGGCATCCTCAAGGAAGAAAGCGAAGTGCGCACCTTCCTGCGCGACGCGCTCAACGTGACCGAGGAACTCGCCGCCGCGGGCCGCTTCTCGCGCTCGCCCGCGCTGCTCTCGGGCGCGGGTTCGGCGTGGTACGACGTGGTCGCCGAAGAATTCGCGCAGGCCAGCCAGGCGGGCACGATCGACGTGGTGCTGCGCCCCGGCTGCTATCTCACGCACGACGTGGGCGTCTACAAGCAGGCGCAATCGCAGATCCTCACGCGCAATCCGGTCGCGCGCGAAATGGGCGTGGCGCTGCTGCCCGCGCTGCAACTGTGGGCCTATGTGCAGTCGATTCCCGAACCGGGCCGCGCGATCATCGGCTTCGGCAAGCGCGACGCCGCCTTCGACGCGGGCTTTCCGGAAGCCACGCGCCACTATCGTCCGTCACGCGACGGCGAGGTGACGGGCACGCCGCGCGAGATCGCCGCGAGCGAAGGCTGGGAAGTGTTTCAGATGATGGATCAGCACGCGTATCTGCAGATCCCGGCGGGCGCGGATATTCAGGTCGGCGACATGATCGGCTTCGACATCTCGCACCCGTGTCTCACGTTCGACAAGTGGCGTCAGTTGCTGATGGTGGACGGCCAGTATCGCGTGACCGAAGTGATCGAAACGTTCTTCTGATTTTTTCCGCGTCTCGATGTAACAAGGCGGCGGTCGCACAGTGTGCGCCGCCGCCTGAATTTTTTGCGCGGGCGTTAAGCGCGACTCACGCCACATTCACGGCACATTCACGCCACATTCACGCCCCTTCCTGCGCGCCGACCCGCACCGCCGCGACGCCGATCCGCTCCTCCATCATCTTCAACGCGCCCGACAGCGCAGTGAGCGCGTCGTCGGGCAGCGACATCGTCTGGTTCAGAAACGCATTGCGGCGCGGCAAGCCCGCTTCGATCACCTCGCGCCCGGCGGCCGTGAGCTTCACGTTGGTGATGCGGTTGTCGCGTTCATCGGCGCTGCGCGCGATCCAGCCGAGCGCTTCGAGCGGCTTCAGCTGCCGCGTGAGCGCGCCCGGGTCCACGCGCAGACGCTCGACGAGGCGCTTCTGCGACGACTCGCCGTTCTGGTCGTGCAGCGCGAGCAGGATGCGCCAGCGCGGCAGCGGATGCCCCACCTGCGCCTCGAACGCCGACATGAAAGCGCGATAGGTGCGTCCGAACTGCTGAACGATGGCGATGCGGTCCTGAGTTTCCATGCTGAAAAATCCTGCCTGGCGGTTAAAGCGGGGTTGGGCGGTGTTGATAAAAGACGCGGCAAACACCCGCCGTCAGTCCGCGTGAATCACGGGCTCGACCTTGCGCTGAAGCTTGATGAGCGGCACGCGCCGCGTCTGCCATAGCGAGACGAGCGCGACCAGCGCCGCCAGCGCGATGCCCAGATGGATCGCGCCCACCAGCGCCTCGCGCGCGGCTTCGAGCAGCGGCGCGCCATTGTGCCCGGCCTTGGCGAGTTCGCCAATCAGCGCGGTCTGCGCGTCGCGATTCACCAGAATCTGCGGATCGGCGAGTTGCGGCAGCCAGTGCGTCGCCTGATCGGCGGCAAGCGCCTTCTGCACGCCGCTCGCGTAAAGCTGCGTGACCATCGTGCCGGTCAGCGCCGTGCCGATCATCCCGCCGATCATGCGCAGCGACTGCAGCAGCGCCGTCGCGATGCCGAGATGCTCGCGGCCCGCCGTCTGCTGCGCGAACACGGTGAGATTCGGCATCACGAAACCGAGCCCGAGACCGCCGAGGATCATGAACGTCATCAGCAGCGTGCGCGGCATGGAGCGCGTCGCGAGCGCGACCGCGAGACAGGCGATTGCGAGCATCGCGAAACCGATGTAGAGCATCAGGTTCGGATTGCGGATACGCGACACGATGCGCCCGTTCGCAATGCTGCCGATCGTGATGAACACCACCAGCGGCGTGATGACCACGCCCGCTTCGTTCGGCGACATGCCGAAGCCGCCCTGGAACAGCAGCGGCGCGTAGAACAGCAGCGAGAACATCGTGAAGCCGCCGAGCACGGCGAGCGTGAACAGCGCGTTGAGGCTCGCGTTGCGGAACATGTCGACGGGCAGGATCGCCTGCGGGCAGCGCCGCTCCCATCGCCACAGCGCCCACGCCGCCGCCACGGCGAGCGCGAGCAAGCCGAGCGCGCCGAACGTCACGCCATGTTCGGGCAGACGCTCGACGAACAGTTGCAGGCAGCCGAGCGTCACGGCGATCAGCAGCGCGCCAGGCCAGTCGAGTCGCATGCGTCCGGTGTGCGCGACCTGGCGCAGATGCGGCAGGAAACGCCAGACGAAGTACAGCGAAAGCAGGCCGACCGGCAGGTTCACGTAGAACACCGAACGCCAGCCGTAGTACTGCGTGAGAAAGCCGCCGAGCGACGGCCCGACCGCGTTGGCGATGCCGAACGCCGAACTCATCAGCACCTGCCAGCGCAGGCGCACGACCGAATCGGGAAAGAGATCGGGAATGCAGGCGAACGCGGTCCCCACGAGCATGCCGCCGCCGATACCTTGCAGGCCGCGCGCGATCACGAGGAACAACATGCTGTTGGCCGCGCCGCAGAGCACCGAGGCGGCCGTGAAGACGACGATCGACGCGATCACGAAGGGTTTGCGCCCGTAGTAATCGCCGAGCCGGCCAAAAATGGGGACGGTGACAACCGAGGTCAGCAGATAGGACGTGGCGACCCACGCGTAAAGCTCGAAGCCGCGCAGGTCGGCGACGATGGTCGGCAGCGCGGTGCCGACGACGGTCTGATCGAGCGCGACCAGCATGGTCACGAACGAGACGCCGAGCATGGCGAGCAGCGACTCGCGGAACGGCAGCACCTGCCCGCTGGAATGGTGGGCGGCGGTATGAACGGCCATTTTTTGATCCCGCAACGTTTGACGCGTCAAAGATTACGAATCATAGCATGGTGCGATCCTCTACACTGGGCGTCTAATGGAGGGTTTAGCTCGACGGGGCGCACGCTTTTTGCGTGCTGACAGGTGTTTCCGGGCGCGCTCAATCCGTCGCGCCACGCCGCTTTCATCGGGAGAGTTATGGGGCCAAATGCCAATATCGCCGATCTGTCCGACGTCGATCTCGCCGCGCTCAAACGCGCGAAGCATGAACTCGAAACGCCGCCGCTCGGCATGAAGCTGGCCGCCATCGTCGGCGCGCCGGTCGAAAAGCTGATCGGGAAGCTGCCCGCCATCGCCAACGACAAGGTCAACGACGCCACCCAGGCCGCCTTGCGCAAATGCCTGCAGATCGCGCTCAAGACGCTCGGCAAGCAGAGCGAAGGCGCGCTGGCGAGCGTCGGCTTGAATAGCGCGCAAAACGGTGGGGCGGCCGTGTCGAAACCCAGCAACCTGCTGCACAAGTTCGCCGTCGCGACCACCGGCGCGGCGGGCGGCGCGTTCGGCCTGTTCGCGCTGCCGGTCGAATTGCCCGTCACGACCACGCTGATGTTCCGCTCGATCTGCGATATCGCGCGCAGCGAAGGCGAGCCGCTCGCGAGCGCCGACACGCAGCTGCAATGTCTGACCGTATTCGGCATGGGCGGACGCTCCGCCGCCGACGACGAAGCCGACTTCGGCTACTTCATCGTGCGCGGCGCGCTGGCGCAGGCGGTGTCGAAGGCGTCATCGGAAATGGCGACGAAGGGCTTCGCCGCGCATGGTTCGACCGCGCTGCTCAAGCTCATGCAGACGGTCGCCACGCGTTTTTCCGTGCAGGTCAGCGAGCAGGTGGCCGCGAAATCGATTCCGGCCATCGGCGCGGTGCTGGGCGCGATGGTCAACACGGTGTTCATCGACCACTTCCAGAACGTCGCGCACGGTCACTTCACCGTGCGGCGGCTGGAGCGCAAATACGGCGAAGCCGCGATCCACGCGGCCTACGACGCAATCGATCTCGCGATGGAATAAGCGCGCTTCACGCAATCTCCGCGTGCACCCGCGTCACGCGACGGTTTGCGTCGGCAATGCGGCGGCCTTGCGCGCTCGCGCGGTGACATCGGCGGCGCTGACCTGCTTCACGAAACGCGCGGAGGCGTCGAGCGCGCGCCGCGCCTCCGGCATGAACGGCGCGTAGATCGGCCAGATATGCGGCAGATCGCGCCCGATCTCGCACTCGACGCTCACACCCGCGGCGCGCGCGCGCTCGGCGACACGCAAGGTGTCGTCGAGCAGCGTTTCGGTGCTGCCCGCGAGCAGAAAGAGCGGCGGCAAGCCGTGAAAATCGGCATAAAGCGGCGACACATAAGGATGCGTCGCGCGCGTCTCGCCCAGATACATCGACGCGATGCGCGCGAAGACGTCGCCGCAGAACATCGGATCGCGGCCATCGTTTTCGCGGATCGACGCGCCCGTGCACGCCAGATCGGTCCACGGCGAATAGAGCAGCGCGCCGCCCGGGAGCGGATCGCCGGCATCGCGCAAGGCAACCAGCGTGGCGAGCGCGAGTCCGCCGCCTGCCGAATCGCCCGCGATCACGAGCGACGCAGCGGGCGCGCCCTCGTCGAGCAAACGCCGATAGGCGGCCAGTGCATCGTCGAGCGCAGCAGGAAACGGATGCTCGGGCGCGAGGCGATAGTCGAGCGAGAAAACATCGGCATCGGCGCGCGTGGCGAGCCCGAACGTAATCGCGCGATGCGTGCGCGGCGAACAGAAGTAATAGCCGCCGCCATGCAGATAGAGAATCGTGCGCTGCGCCCCGCCCTCGCGCACCAGCCATTCGCCGCGCACGGACGGCGCGTCGGCGCCACCTTGCTCGCGCGCTTCGGGCTGCGCGTAAAGCTGCCAGCCCTTCGGCACCGGCGGCAGCCAGACGCGCTTTTCCGTGAGCGCCCGCGTGCGCGCCACGTCGACCGGTTTGCGCGTCTCAGGCAGGAAACGGCGGCGCAGCGCCCAGCAGATCAGCTTGTTTTGCAGGCTCATCGTGCGGATTCCCGTGCACCGCCTGAACGACTCGTCAATGGGATCATTGGCTCCCTGGAGGTGAACGCTTCAACGCCGCTCAGTTCGCGGGCAACACCTGGCCGCGGATTTCGCCGGACGGATTCTGCTGCGTATGCACGTTGAAGTACCACTGGCCGGCCATCAGATCGGTGACCTGCTTGTCGTTGAGCGTCGCGGAACCCTTGATCGGGCTCGCCAGTTCACCCTTCGGAATCGGCACCTGCACGCCGGCGTTCTGACCGACGGGCGCAGGACCGTGAAAGTGCGCGGCCGTCACCGGCGTCGTCAGGCCTTCGTAGGTGATGGTCCAGTTGAGCGCTTTCGTCGACGTGTCGAAGGTCGCATTGAGCATGCCGTGGCCCTTGCTCACGCGCGGCGGCACTTCACTGGAGGGTTCGAGATCGGCCTTGAGCGCGACGGTGTCGGCGATGGCGGCGCTGGAGGCAAGGACACACAGTGCGAGAGCAAACTGCAGCGGACGAAGCGCTTTCATGGGAGTTCTCCGTTTGTTGTGACGCAGCGCACCAGACCGTTGGCGACGGCTGCGCGCGTGTAGCCACATGCTAGAGCAAATCCGATAACGGCGTCGGATACCGATTGCAGCATGCTGCTTGCAGCAATGGAAGCGGGAAGCCCGATGAAAGCAGCGGGCGAAAAAAAAGAGCGCCGCAAGCGACGCTCTCCAACCCAAGTACGACTTGATTGCCTACCCAACTTGTTGTGCAACGATCCGCGCGATCCGGCCGGGACCCGGATCGCGCGGTTCATGCTTTTTTAGAAGCTTGCCTGGAAACTTGCTTAGAAGCGGTGACGGATACCCGTCGTGATGATCCCCTGGTTCTTCGACGACGAGACACCGCCGTCCGACGTGTAGCCGACTTGCGTCAGGCCCACGGCGTTCTGACCCGAGCCCCACAGGCCAACGCCTTCGAGGTAGATGTCGGTGCGCTTCGAGAGCGCGTAGTCGGCTTGCAGGCCGAACTGATGCCAGTGCACCGAGCGGCTGCCGGTGCCGTTGTCGACGCCGTCGCCGTTCGCGTTCGTGTACGTGTACATCGCGCCGATGCCGAGTACCGGCGTCAGGTTGTAGCGCACGTTGCCTTCGATGTTGTTGAAGCGGATCGACTTGTCCGCAGTGAAGTTGTTCAGACGCGTTTGCGTGAACACCACGCCGCCGACCACCGGGCCGTACGTGTAGTTCGCGCCGGCACCCCAGGTACGCTGACGCTCGTTCGCGCCCAGCGGGTCGCCAGCGACCGCGCCGTTGTCGTTACGGTTCATGCCCTGCGCCTGCAGGTAGCCGGCGCCGACGCGCAGACCGGCGTTCTGGTAGCTTGCGCCCGCGCTGTATGCGCGGTTGTTCGCGAAGCCGCCGGCCTGGTTCGAGAACGCGTACGTGCCGCCGAACTGGAAGCCCGAGTAGTTCGCGCTCGTGTACTTGATCGAGTTGTTCAGCGAGAACGAGCCATTGCCGTTGTCGTTGTCCATGACGTGCGCCATGTACGTGCCGCCCCACGTGCCGACGGCCATCAGCGGGCCGACGTAGTCGATCACCGAGTCGAACTGACGGCCGAACGTGACCGTACCGAGCTGAGCGTGCGAAAGACCGACAAAGGCCTGGCGATTGAACATCTTGCCGCCGACGGCGTTGCTGCCGTTCATCACGTCGAAGCCGCTTTCGAGGTTGAAGACCGTCTTCAGCCCGCCACCCAGATCTTCAACGCCGCGCAGGCCCCAACGGCTTGCCTGGACGTTGCCGCTCGTCAGGGCGAAATTGCGCTCGTTACCGATGTTCGTCGTGTACGTGAAGCCCGCGTCGACGATACCGTACAGCGTGACGCTGCTTTGCGCGTACGACGCCGATGCGAACGTCGCAGCGACTGCCGCTGCGATTACCAGATGCTTTTTCATATGCTTCCTTCGATGCAAAGCCTTTCGGCAAAAGTGGATGTCGCCGCCGGGCAAGGTGCCGGCCTCGCCAGATCCCTCGCGCCGCGAGTGGGGCGCCGTATTGATATGCAACCCGAAGTTTATGGGCGTGCGTTTTAAGGAGGCCATCCCGCCATTGGACAAAAGCATTTTCGAAAATGTCGAATGATTGCGCGTGTTGTCTCTGCAATCGCTTGAGTGGCAATGCGCACGCTTTATCTCTATTCTTCGCGCGTGCGCACCGTGCGAAACACTATCCCGATATAGCGTTGCCGATAGACAACACGCTGCGAGCGCGATGCGCCAAAGATTCAGAGCAGTCTCATTTTCATGGGCCTGTTTCGCTGGGTACTATCCGTCATAGAGGGCGCAAAGTCCCGCGTTCGATTTCCTTTTATTCCACTATTTTTATTCATCGAATGCAAAACGGAATTTAACGCTTTTACCGTTTATCCATTTTTATTTTCCCGCCTCCATTGCGCGACCCACACGCGCTCACGTCGATGCGACCGAAGAACATGAATCAATTGCAGGCAATGCGCGTATTCGTCAGCGTTGCCGAACAGGGCTCGTTCGGCCGCGCGGCCGCGAGTCTCAATCTCTCGAACGCGGTCGTCACGCGCTACGTGGCGCTGCTCGAAGCGCATCTCGATACGCGCCTCATCAACCGCAACACGCGCAGCGTGTCGCTGACCGAAGCTGGCAGCGCGTATTCGCAAGCATGCCGTCATCTGCTCGAAGATCTCGAGCGTGTCGAAACGCAGATCGCGCACGGCGTTTCCGTGCCGTCGGGCACGTTGCGGGTGGTCGCGCACGCGTCGTTCGCGCTGCACGGCCTCACGCCGCTGCTCAAGCAGTACCTCGCCGCGTTTGCGCATGTACGGCTCGCGCTTACGCTGCTGCATCGGCCCGTCGATCTGATCGAAGAAGGTTTCGACGCGGGCATCGTCGCGCCGCGCCAGGTAAGCGGCGGCACGCTGATCCGCCGCCCGCTCGTCACCATCGCGCCGGTCGCGGTGGCGTCGCCCGACTACCTCGGTCGTCATCGCGCGCCCGCGCGTCCCGCCGATCTCGCGCGCCACACGCTGCTCGCGCCGTCCGCCGACATCCACGGCAACGAGTGGCACTTCGCGTCGCCCGGCGGCGCGCGCGAGCCCGTGCTGATCGAACCGGCCTACGCGGTCAACAATTCGTCGATGTTGCGTCAAGCGGCGCTCGCGGGCATGGGCATCACGATCCTGCCCGCCAGCCAGGTCGCCGCCGATCTCGCGCAAGGCGCGCTCGTGCGCGTGCTCGACGGCTACGAGATCCGCGACGCCGACAAGGAACTCTCGCTCGTCTATCCGGGCCGCCGTCACGTGCCCGCCAAGACGCGCTCGTTCGTCGATTTCACCGTCGAGTGGTTCCGGCGGCACGAGTCGCCGCCTCAGACGATTATCGACACTTCGTGTAATAGTTAATTGATCGTTTTTATCTCGATTTTTATCGGCACGCGGACTAAGCTTCCCGATGCGAGAAGTGACTCTTCATCGAAGGGTCTCCAAGCTTGAACGCGGCTTCGGCCGCGTTTTTTTTATGCTGCGCGCGTCCGCGCGTCATTTCGCATTCCTTTCTGGCAGTTCTGTCAGTTTCACGCCATTCGGCTGACAGAAAATACCTAAGCCAATAGCGCCGCCTGCTGCTCGATGTTGTCGAGTAGCGCATGACAGGTGCGAATCAATTCGAAGCCCTCGTCGCGCAACTGCTCCGCTGTGTGACTGTTCATGTGACGGCGATACGTTTCGAGCACCGCGAGCAGCGCCGGATATTGCAGCACGCCCACCGCGCCCGCGAGCCGGTGATGCCAGTCG
The DNA here is from genome assembly GCF_017104805.1 of Paraburkholderia sp. Ac-20347. Classification (NCBI taxonomy): domain Bacteria; kingdom Pseudomonadati; phylum Pseudomonadota; class Betaproteobacteria; order Burkholderiales; family Burkholderiaceae; genus Paraburkholderia; species Paraburkholderia sp. Ac-20347. Next base: position 9,814 of record NZ_JAAGPN010000145.1, read on the forward strand.
CGCAGGCCCGCGATATCCACGTCTTCGAGCAGCGGCGGCAGCGCGTCCAGATCGTCGCGCACGGCGCTCACGAACGAGGCGAGCAAAGTCTTCACCGTCGCTTCGCTGCCCCACACCTGAATCATGTGCGCGAGGTCGAGCGGTTCCAGTTCGCGCGTTCCCGCTCCCGCCGAACCCACCGATCGCGACTGAGCGGCCGATACCTGGCAGTCGGCGCTGGTGGCGCAGTCGGCGCAATCTTCGCCCTGCGCGCGATGCGGACAGGAAACGCCGCGCTCCGCCGACGCCTCCGCCGCGCGATGCACGCCCTCCGCGCCGAACCAGCGCGCGAGGTGCTCGCGCAGCGTCGCGACGCGCGTGGGCTTGATGAGGCAATCGTCCATGCCCGCCTCGTAGCACAGGCGCACATTTTCGGGCGCCGTGTTGGCGGTGATGCCGAGAATCGGCAAGCGGGCGGCGGCGCTCGCAGGCTCATCAGCATTCTCCCGCTCGCCTTCGAGTTCGCGCACGCGGCGCGCGAGGTCGTAGCCCGAGACGTTCGGCATATGACAGTCGGTGATGAGGCAGCCGTAACGCTCGCTCGCCAGCGCCTCGAGCGCCTGTGCGCCGTCGTCGACCACATCGCACGCAAAGCCGAGCAGCGCGAGCTGATGACGGATCAATTCCTGGTTGACCGGATGATCTTCGGCCACGAGGATCAGGCGGCCCGCCGCGCGCTCCTTCTCGCGATCGGGCGCGGCGAGACCGCTTTCCGACGCATCGGCCGGGCGCACCGCGACGTTCGGCAGCCCCGACAGCGCCATCGCGCACGCCGCGCTCAGCCCACGCCACGAGAGCGGATTGATACTCACGCGCACGCCGTTCTCCGCCACGCGATAACCGCTCGGCTTGGGATTTTCCGTCAGCCGCAGCAGCGGCACGCCCTGCCCCTCCAGCGCGCCCGCCAGCGCTTCCGACGCGAACACGAGATCGACGCCGCCGCGTTTGACCATCGTGCGCAGCGCTCGCAGCGGCCGCAGCGGCCGCGCGCCGGGCTCCAGACGCGTCATCTCCATGCCGAGCGACGCGCCGAAGTGCATCAGCGCGCCGGCCACGCCGCCATCGTCGCAGACCACCAGCGCGCGCTTGCCGCGCAAGCCGTTCGCCTGCACGGCGAGCGTTTCGACCGGCAGATCGATATGCAGCGCGAGGCGCGTCCCGCGACCCAGTTCGCTCTGCAATTCGAGCGTGCCGTCCATCAGCGCCGCGAGCTTGCGGCAGATCGTGAGGCCCAGACCCGTGCCGCCGAAGCGCCGCGTGGTAGATGTTTCGGCCTGCACGAACGGCTCGAAGAGTTGCGCCTGAGCCTGCGGCGCGATGCCGATGCCGGTGTCGGAAACCGATAGCGTGACGCGCTGGCGCGCGGGCGCGTCGGCGGCGGGCGCGAGATTCTGCGCCGCCACGCCCACGCTCACCTCGCCGTGCGGCGTGAACTTGATCGCATTGCTGAGCAGATTGAAGAGAATCTGACGCAGCCGCCCGCTGTCGCCGCGCAACTGCGCCGCCACGTCGGGCTCGACGTCCACGCGCATGCGCAGGCCCTTCTCGTGCGCGCGCCCGGCGAGCAGCCCGACCGCGTTGTCGACCAGCTCGCGCACGTCGAACGGCTCCGAGTCGATCACGAGCCGCCCCGCCTGGATCTTCGAATAGTCGAGCAGATCGTCGAGGATCTGCAGCAGCGCGCCCGCCGATTCGTGGACCATGCCCACCATCTGATGCTGATCCGGATTCAGCGGCGTGCGTTCGAGCACTTCCACGAGACCGAGCACGCCGTTCATGGGCGTGCGGATCTCGTGGCTCATCATGGCGAGGAAATCGTCCTTGGCGCGCGAGGCCGCCTCGGCGAGATCGCGCGCGCGGGCGAGTTCGTCGGCACGCGCGTGCTCGACGCTCGCATCCACCGCATAGCCGCTCCAGACCACCGCGCCGTCCTCGACGCGGCGCGGCACGAATTCCGCGCGCACCCACAGCGGCGCAGGCGTGCCCTCGAAGCGGAATTCGGTGTTGACCGGCGCGAGCCGCCGCGCCGACCGTTCGAGTTTCGCCGCGAGCCGCGCGCGGTCGCGGCTGTCCACGCGCGACAGATCGAGCGCGTTCGCGCGCATCAGTTCGGCCGCGGAATCGCCGAGCGGCCCTTGCGTGTCGCCCGCGAGATACGGGAATGCGTAGTGTCCATCGGCATGACGACGCAGCTGGAACACGATCACGGGCAGCGAGCCGGTGACGTCCGACAGCAGCCGTTCCGACTCGCGCGCGCGCATTTCGGCACGGCGGATATCGGTGATGTCGATCATCGTGCCGAGGACGCAGAACGGCGCGCCGAGCGCGTCACGGCACAGGCGCGTCCAGAAAATGCCGTGGCGTTTTTCGCGTTCCGCCAAGGCGCCCAGGGCCGCCGCGCCGGACGCGCCCGGCCCCTCGAAGGCCAGTTCGACGCGCTGGCTCTCCCCCGTCTCCAGCGCCTTGCTGTACAGGTCGTCGACGCGCTCGCTGTTCTCCGCGCCCCATGCCGCCACCGCCGCGCCGGTGCGGCCCAGCACCTCGCCGCGCGGCAGCCCGGTCACCTCTTCATACGCACGATTCACCGCGAGATAGCGGTTGTCGAGATCGCGCGCACCGAGCGGGTACGGGATCATCTCCATCATCGTGTCCTGCAGTTCGACCTGTTTCGCGAGCACCTGCTCGGCGCGACGGCGGCGGCGCATCTCGCGCTGCAGCAGCGCGTGGGCGCGCAGCGTGACCAGCAGCACCACGCCGAACACGATCAGCAGCGGCAGCAGACGCAGCGCGTTGACGCTCCAGCCGCCGCCGCGCCCGGTTGCCGCCGCGGTCCAGCGATTGCGGATCTGCTGCTGCTCGAACGGCGACATGGCGTCGAGCGCGCGGTCGATCAGCGCGGCGAGCGGCGCGAGATCGCCACGGACCGCAAAGGCCGTCGACGCGTCGATGCCGGTCGCGCCGAGCACCTTGAGCGTCTCCAGATAACGCGCGCTCAGCGGCCCGTCGAGCGCCGCCGCGTTGCCGATCAGCACATCGGCCTGATTACGCTCGACGAGCGCGAGCCCCGCTTCGAGCGTGGGCGCGCGCACGATCTGCGGCGGCACCGCGCTGCCGAACAGCACGGAAGGCGGCGGCGCGTGCGGGGCCAACACCACGCGGCGTTTCGCGTAATCCTTGAGACTGCGCGACATCGGCTCGTCGCGGCGCCCCACGATCACGAGCGGATAGCGTTCGTAGGCTTGCGTGTAGCGCGTGCCCTCGGACAACACGCCTTCGTCGGTCGCGGCGGCGAGCAGCGCGAAATCGCCGTGCCGGAACCGCTCGTCGACGCCCAGCCAGTTGGCGACCGGCACGCGCACGAAGGTCACGCCGAGCGTGCTGCTCAGGTAATCGAGATAATCGTTGGCCATGCCCGTCGCACCGCCGCGCGCGCCCATCGCGCTGAACGGCAGCCAGTCCGGGTCGAAGCCCACCTTGAGCGGCGGCAATGCGGCCAGCCACGCACGCTCGCGGGCGTCGAGCGTGAACGGCGGCACGCGTTGGGCGCCGGCCGTCTGTGTATCGTTCGCGCCGGCCTGCGGATGAGCGTCGAGCCAGCGCGCCTGCAGCGCCGCAGCAGCGGCCGGACGCACGCCGCCCGCCAGCACGTTCAGTCGATCGCGCAGGGCGATCTTCGAAACCGGCACGCCGAAGCGCAGTTCGCAGACGTCGACCCGCACCTCGAACGCCACGCGCAAACCGGCGTAGTCGTCGAACGAAAGCTGGTAACGCACGACGGGCGCGAATCCCGCGTAGACGTCCGCCGCGCCGTGCGCGACCGCATGGAGCGCCGCGCCGGTTGTCGCAAACGTGACGAGGGTGGCGCGCGGGAAGCGCTCGCGCAGCATCGCCTCGAACACAAAGCCCTTTTCGACGGCGATGCGCGCGTGCGCGAGCCGCGACGCCGTGGTGGCGACCGCCTCATTGCCCGCACGCGTGACGAAAGCGCTTCCGCCGCTCAGATAGGGCACCGTGAACGCGAGACAGCGCTCGCGCTGCGGTACGCGCGCCATGCTCATGACCACGTCGACCTCGCCCGCGCACGCGCCCGCGAGCAAGGCGCTCATGTCCGGATAGACGCGCGGCACGAGTTGCACCGACGGTCCCACGAGCAGCCGCAGATATTCGGCGCTGAGACCGCTGAGCGTATGGGCGCCGAGCACTTCGAGCGGCGGCCAGCCGCCCGCCAGCACGCCGACAACGAGCCGCGAAGGCAGGCTGGCTGTCTGGCTCCCGGCGGCCATGCTGTCCGCGTTCGTGACTTGCTGCGCTCGCGCGGAGGCGGGCGTGGCGAATACTGTCAGCGCGATCGCAAGAGAGAAGGCCAGCGCCAGTTTCACCGCCTGCGCGACGACCTTGCCGATCGCCCCGCCAGGCGCACCGCGTCTCCACACGCATCGTTGCGCGGCGCGAGTGGAAAGGAGCGGCGGAGTCGGCAAGAGAATGGCCTCGCTCAGCTGGGGCTGGGGCCGTTGCGAGCCGCGTCGCGCTGCGCGCCCGAACGGACACGCGCACCGGCACGCAGACGCAGCGCCAGCCGGTGCGCGATGCCCGCCGCGACGCCGCCCAGCATCGGCGCGGCCCAGAACAGCCAGAGCTGATCGAGCGCCCAGTCGCCGGCAAACAGAGCGGGCGCGGTGGAACGCGCTGGATTCATGCCGCCGTTGCTCACCGGAATCGCAATCAGATAGATCGCGGCGAGGCACGCGCCGAGCGCCAATGGCGCGGCCATGCGCCGCTGCGGCGAGCGCGACATCACGAGTTGAAGCAGCACGAACGCGAAAGTCATCACGCATTCGACGACCGCCACCGCGCCGAACGCGTACTCGCAGGGCGAGTGTTCGTCGTAGCCATTGCTGGCGAAATCCGACACCGCGAAGGAAAAGCCCGGCCGGCCACTTGCGACGTAGGCAAGCAACGCGGTGCCGAGGAGCGCGCCGACGGTTTGCGCGGCGATGTACGGCACGACATCCCGCACCCGGAATCGCCCCGACGCCGCAAAGCCGATCGTCACGGCTGGGTTGAAATGCGCACTCGACACCCGCGCCGACGCGAAGCCCGCCACCGCCAGCGCGAGACCGAACGCCATCGCCATTTCGAAGACATTCCAGCCCTGCGCGGGCACGCTGCTGTTGAGCGCGGCGCTCGCGCAGCCGACGAACACGAGCCACGCGGTGCCCGCGCCCTCCACCGCCACACGGTCTACGAGCTTCATGGTGTTGTCTCCTTGTCCTGCTGGCGCGACGCGCGCGTTCCCGCCGGCCGCCCGCGAGGGCGCCGCACGAGTGGCCAGCGATGTCAGGAAGGGGAAATGCCGAAGGGAGAAAGCCAAACCGGCGCTATCCGACAATTCGCGCGTCGAGCTTTAAATTATGGTGAGCGGCGTCCCATCGTCCGATAGGACAACTCCTAAAAATGCGAAGGCGATTCAGTCGCGGTTGCGCGCGAAATCTGACAGAACGTCGGATGGCGAGGCGGAGGACTGGCGTTGCGGAGAGGCTCAGGTGAGACCGATCTGCGTGGCGAATTCGATCAGTTCGCGCTCGGTGGCGAGGCCGAACTTGCGCATCGCGTTGCGCTTCTGCGTGCTGACGGTCTTCACGCTGCGCCCGAGTTGACGCGCGATGGCGTTGATCGGCATGCCGTGCACGTAGAGTCGCAGCACTTCCCACTCGCGCGCGCTCGGAGCGCCGACGCAAGGTTCGCAGCTCGCGCCCGCGCAATCGAGCGCCGCGCGCGTGCAGGCAGACTGAAACGGCTCGCGGACGCGCGCGGCGTCGATCGCGGGCAGCAAGGCGTGCGGCACGTCGCGCTTGTCGACGATCACCTGCAGGCCTTGTTGCAGGAGGCCGCTGAGCATGGGCGCGCTGGAGATCATGGTGAGCACGACGACAGCGGGCGCGCGCGGCGTGCGGACCAGACGCCGCAGCATGGAGAGCGAACTGAATTCGCCGTCCATGCCCGGCATGCAGACGTCGGAGATCACGACGTCGCAGACGTGCGCGTCGAGCTGGCATGCAAGCGAGTGCGTGTCGCTGGCTTCGGCCACCACGTCGATACGCTGCGACGCCCGCAGCAAACCGGCCACGCCGATGCGCACGCACTCGTGATCGTCGGCGACGATCACGCGCACGCGCTCCGTCTGCGCCGCTTGCGTTGCTTGCTCAGCCTGCTCCGCCATTCAGCGGCCCTCGCCCTGCACGACGCCGCATTCGAGCGCGAAGCGGTACAGGTCGATGTCCGTCGTGAGCGCGAGCTTTTTCATGGCCGCGCACTTCTGCGCGCTGATGGTTTTCACGCTGCGCCCGAGCAGCCCCGCGATCTCGGTCACGCCCAGACCCGACGCGTAATGCGTGAGCACCTCGAACTCGCGCCGTGACAGCAGCCGCAGCACCTCCTCGCGGCGCTGCTCGCGCTCGGCCTTCTTCAGCAGTTCGCGCACGACCGGGCCGATGTAGTGCTCGCGCGCCATGGCCGAAGCGATCGCCACGGGAATCAGGTCGATGCGGTCGCGCTTGCTCAACACCGCCTCGACGTTCAGATTGATGGCGCTGCGCAACGCCGCCGCCTCGTCTTCCATGGTCAGCACCACGACGGCTTTATCCGGATAGGTGCGCTGAAAGCGCTGCACCGCGTCGTGGCCTTCCTCGCCGCGCTCGCCGGGCATGTAGAGGTCCAGCACGGCGAGGTCGAAATCGTGCTGCAGCGCCTCCTCGAACAGTTGCGGCACCGATTGCGCGCGCGCCACGACGCGCAGATTGGACAGCGAGGCAAGCAGATTCTCGAGTGCGAACAGCACCAGTGGATGATCGTCCGCGACGATGATCCGCGCGGGCCGCGTCAATTCATGAGTCTCGGGCATGGCAATTTCCGGCGTGCGGCGGGGCCGCTCATAGCAGTCCGTGCGCGCGCACGAAGGCGAACAGTCCGGCGTCGTTGCTGACGCCCAGCTTGGCCATGGCGTCGCGCTTCTGTCGGCTCACCGTCCGCACGTCGCGGTCGAGTTCGCGTGCGATTTCGGTGATGGTGCGGCCGCAGACGAACTGACGGACCACTTCCGACTCGCGCGGCGACAGACGCGGCGCACGCGTTGAACCCACGCGCTCCGCGCCCGCGATGGCGAGGTCGCTCAGAATCGACCGGCTGACGTAACGCAAGCCGTTTCCCGCGCCGCGCACGGCGGCGGTGAGTTCCTCCATCGGCTCGCTCTTTCTGAGCAGCGCCGTCACTCCCGTGTCGAGGACGGCGCGCAGAATGGCCACGTTGGTGATGCTGGTGAGCACGACGATGCGGCATTGCGGCCAGTCGCGGCGCAGGCGACGCACGAGCGGCAAGCCGTCTTCGATCTCGCCCGGCGCGCTGGGCATGGTGAGGTCAGTGACCGCGACGTCGCAGGGAAAGCGTTCGAGCGCGCCGATGAGTTCGCACGGGCTGGCTGCCTCGCCAACGACCTGCACATCGCCTGCGGCTTCGAGCGCGGAACGAACGCCCAATAAAACGAATGGATGATCGTCCGCGAGGACGACGCGTAGCTTCAAGTTGGCTCTCTCTCGATGTGACAGGGAAGGGGCGGCGATGTGCGCGCGGCGGACGCGCCAACTCGCTTCTGTGCCTTGTCTGCGTAGAGCGGTACGCAACAGGGTCTCCCATCTGAACATCGATTAACGATTGCCAGTATCAGAGATTTCCGAATCGTTAAACTTACTTTAAATACGCATCACGTGCCGGTTATTGGAATCAAATAATTCGATATGCGAATTAAATAAAAAACCTCAGAACATACTGTCAGCGAAGGGCTGATACGGCGACAGTCAAGCGGACGCTCGCTGTCTCGCGGCGCGCGAATTACCGCTTCGCTGACGTGCCAGCGGCGTACGTGCAAAGGCCGGCCAGGCCAACGCTCCACAGGCGGCGGCCGCCAGCCAAACGGCAGGCCAGCCGAACGCCGACAACAGGAGAGGAATCGCGGAAGGCACCACCCAGAAGGCGAGAAAGGCGCCGCTGTTGCCCATGGCCAGCGCCGTGCCGGTTCGGCTGTGGCCCGCCTGCGTCGCGAGTTCGGTGTACGCGACGCCGTGCCACGCCGATGCCGCAATGCCGCCCGCCACGAGCAACGCGAACAGTGCCGACAGCGCCGCCGCCGATTGCACGCCCTGCCCCGCGTGTCCCACGAGCGCGGTCGATATCGCCAGCAGTACGAACAATCCGACAGTGATGGCCGCACACGCACGCAGATACGCGTTGCGGTTGCCGTGCCGATCGGTCCATCGTCCGCTCCAGACGCGCATGACCGCCGCGCCGCCCTGCACCGCCGCGAGCGCCGCGCCGATCGCCACGCCGTGCACGTGGCCGAAGTCGTGCAGAAAGACGCTCGCGAACGAGATCACCGCGACTTGCGGCATGCACAGCGCCGCGATGCCGATCACCACGCGCCAAACCGGCGCGCTGCGCAGCGGCGAGACGGCCGCGTCCGATACGGCGTCGGCGCTCGCTGTCGGCGTGACGGGCGGCGCGTCCGGCTCGCGCACCCACAGGATCGTCAGAATGGCGGAAGCAAGACACATCGCCGCCAGCGTGCCGTACATCCACGCGAAGCCCGCATGCTGCGTCAGCAGCGGCATCAGCAACGCGCCGATGCCGGCGCCCGTCGGCACCGCGGTCTGACGGATGCTCATCGCGAGGCCGCGCTCGGCGGGTCCGAACCAGGCCATCACCGCGCGTCCGCTCGAACCGTTGACACTGCCGCCGAGCAAGCCGATGGCGAGAAAGCCCGCTTCGACCAGCGGCAATCCCGGCACGCGCGCCGCGGTCGGCGTGACCCAGACGGCCATGGCGAGCAGCGCCGCCCCCGTCGAAACGAGTCCCGTGAGCAGCACGCGCCGGTCGCCCCAGCGGTCGGTGAGCATGCCCCACGGCAATTCGCTCAGCACGATCCCGAGACCCAGCATGCCGAGCAAAAAGCCGAGTTCGCCCGTGCCGATGCGATAGCCCGAGCGAATCAGCACCGCCGTGGCCGGAATGCCCGCGAATGCCGCCGCGAAACTGGCGTTGGCCACCACGCCGACGCTCAAGACCTTCCATCGATGCGGCGCGCCGCGCCCCTGTGCGTGCTCCATGATGCGCTCCAGAAAGAGGTTGACTGCGCCCATGCTAGAGGCGCACCATCTATCGGAAAAGCGGGAATATCCAAACGATCACATCGGAATTTCCGAAATCTGGAAATCCGGATTCCAGGCCCGATCCGACGTCCGATCCGGCCGATCCACGCACACGTCCTATGAACGCACGCGGTCTCGATTTCGCGCAGTTGCGCACCTTCATCGCCGTCACGGAGGCGGGCAGCGTCTCGGCGGGCGCCGAGCGCGTGTTCCTCTCCCAGTCGTCGGTGAGCGAGCAGTTGAAGAAGCTGGAGGAGCGCCTCGGCCAGCCGCTGTTCGTGCGCGGCAAATACGGCGTCGCGCCCACGCCCGCCGGTGCGAAGCTGCTCGATCACGCGCGCCGCATCGTCGCGATGTGCGATGCCGCGTTCGACGACATGCTCGGGCGCTCGCTCGACGGCGAGGTGCGTATCGCCATCACCGATTACTACCGGCCGCACGACGTCGCCGCGATCATCCGGCGCTTCGCGAGTCAGCATCCGCGCCTGCGTCTGCACGTAACGGTGCTGCCCAGCGCCGTGATCGACGCGAGCGCCGGCGACAACGCCTTCGACATCGGCCTGTCGCTGCGCAGGGTGGAAGGCTCGGGAAAGCGCGGCGCGCAAACTGCGGCGGCTGCGGCGGCGGCGGCGAGCACGGTGATCCGCCGCGAGAAACTGGTGTGGGTCAGCGCGCGCGAAATGCTGCGCGAGCGTGGCGCGCTGACGCCGCCCTGGCCGCTCGTCCTGCTGCCCGTGACGTGCCCGTTGCAGCGTTACGTGGTGAAGCTGCTCGACGAGGCGCGCATGCCGTATCTGATTTCGCATTCGGCATCGGGCGTCGCGGGGCTGCAGCTCGCGTTGAAGGCGGGCCTGGGCATTGCCTGCCTGAACGAGTCGGCGATCGGCGACGGACTGATGGCCTGCCCGGCGTCGTTCGGCTTGCCCGCCTTGCCGTCCGCCGAATTTCACCTGCTGCCGGGGCGTCCCGGCGAAAGCGCGCACGTGACGAACGCGCGCGAGGCACTGGCCGGATTGTTCGGCTAGCGCCTCGTTTTCATTTGCTTCGCGATGCGGACGACCCGCACGCCGATCAGGGCTGCGCGCTCACCAGCTCGGCGAAACGCAGCAGATCGACGTTGCCGCCCGAAATGACGATGCCCACGCGCTTGCCCTGCACGTCCACCTTGCGTTGCAGAACCGCCGCCGCCGCGAGGCAGCCCGTCGGCTCGACGTAGATCTTCATGCGGCTGGCGAAGAACTTCATCGTCTCGACGAGTTCCGCGTCGCTGACCGTCACGATCTCGCTCACGCGCTCGCGGATCACCGCGAACGTGTGGTTGCCCAGATGCTGCGTCTGCGCGCCGTCGGCGATGGTCTTGGGCGTCTCGATGTGGACGATCGCGCCGCCTTGCAGACTGCGCTGGCCGTCGTTGCCCGCTTCCGGTTCGACGCCGATCACCTGGCAATCGGGCGCGAGCGCATGCGCCGCCGTCGCGCAACCCGAGAGCAGGCCGCCGCCGCCGAGCGGCGTGAGCAGCACGTCGAAACCGCCCGCTTCCTCGAACAGTTCCTTCGCCGCCGTGCCCTGTCCCGCCATCACGTGCGGGTGATCGTAGGGCGGAATCAGCGTGAGGCCGCGCTCGGCGGCGAGACGCTGACCGAGCGCTTCGCGGTCTTCGGTATAGCGGTCGTAGAACACGACTTCGCCGCCGTAGCCGCGCGTGGCCGCGACCTTCACGGCGGGCGCGTCGTGCGGCATCACGATCACGGCCTTTACGCCGAGCAGTTGCGCCGAGAGCGCAATCGCCTGCGCGTGATTGCCCGACGAGAACGTGATCACGCCGCCCTTCTTCTGCTCCGGCGTGAACTGCGCGATGGCGTTGTACGCGCCGCGAAACTTGAACGCGCCCATGCGCTGGAAGTTCTCGCACTTGAAGAACAGTTCCGCGCCCGCGAGTTCGTTCGCGGTGCGCGAGGTCATCACGGGCGTGCGGTGCGCGACGCCGCGAATGCGCTCGTGGGCGGCGACGACGTCGTCGAAAGTAATGGGCAG
>NZ_JAAGPN010000013.1:0-68576 GCF_017104805.1 Paraburkholderia sp. Ac-20347
CAAGGCACGGATCCGAGGCGCGGCGGATGCGGGGGGCGCGGATGTGGCCGCTGCCGGTGCCGCAACCGCCGCTGCAGCATCGGGCGCAGTGCCGCCTGCCTGCGCCGCACGAGTCTCATCGTTGTCCCCTCCCAGGGCGTGGGCCGGTGCGCGGTGCGCCGCCGTAGCGGCGTCGGCCGGTTCGCGAACGTTCAATATACGACGACCGCGGGCCGGTAGTAGGCCGGACGGGCCGGTACCACGACGCAGCCGGTCAGGATGGCCGCCGCGAGCGTGAGCAGGATGAGGATTTTCATGATCGTGCGCCGGTTCGGTCGGAGTCATTCACCTGGACGGGCTCAGGCCCAGTGGCCCGGCACCCAGCGCCAGTTCGGACCGTGCGCGATCCAGTGGCCCGGCACCCAGTGGTAGCCCGCGCGCACCGGCTGCCAGTGGCCGGGACGCCAGACGTAATCGCCGTGCGCCCAGTGCCAGTGGCCCGGATCCCAGACGAAGCCGGGCCGCGGCGGCGGCACGGTTTCGACGCGCACCGGCGGCGGCGCGTGCGGCGCGATGATGACGGTCTGCGCGAACGCGGCGACCGGCACGGCAAACGAAGCGCTGGCGAGCGCCAGAACGGCGGCGCTGACGAGCGTGCGAAGCGATGGGTTCGACATGGAAACTCTCCCTCTTTCGTGACGGGCGCGGTGCTGGCTTGGCCCTTGTGCGAATTGAACGTAGCGAGGCGGGGAAATCCGTCGCGGGAGAGGTGAAAATTTTTTCGATGCGGCGCGCGGGCCGGTTTTCGGTGCGTCCTGGCGGCTTCCTTACTGCTTGCTCGTTGCTTCGAGCGCGATCCTTGCGTTCGGTTTACGGTGCAAGAATTACGGCGCGAGCAACGCCGGGGCACACGCCGCTACGGCGTCGCGCACGCGCACGATGGCTGCGTCGCGCATCGCGCTGGCGCGCCAGCCCAGTTCGATCGGATAGCCCGGCAGCGTGAGCGGGCACGCCACCATGCGCAGGCCAGTGAGCGCCGCGATGGCGCGCGCGGCGTGGCGCGGAATCGTGGCCACGGCCTGGGTGCCCGCGAGCAGATGCGGCAGCGCCGCGAAATGCGTGGTCGATGCGATCACGTTGCGCTTCAGGCCGTGCGCCGCGAGCGCTTCGTCGACGATGCCGACCACGCCGCCCGACGACACGAGAATATGGCCGCGCGCGACGAAGGCATCGAGCGTCAGGCCGTCGCTCTCACGCGTGTTCCTGTCACCGGGCGGGCACGACGCGGCGTCCAGCAGGCACGCGTAATCGCCCTGACCGAGCGCCTGATGACTGAGCCCGCGCGCGGAAAAACCGCCCGCCGCGATCGCCAGATCGATCTCCTGATTGGCGAGGCTGTCGCTCACGATCTGGCTGTAGGTCTGGCGAAAGATCACACGCAGGCCCGGCGCGTGCCGCGCGAGGTGCATCATGATCGGCTGGCCGAGCGCGAGTTCGAAGTCGTCGGAGAGGCCGATGGCGACGGCGCGGCCGTGAAAGTGCGTCGCGTGCGGCGAGGCGATCGCGAGCGACTGGCGGCATTTGTCGAGCGCTTCGCTGATCAGCGGCTTCAGTTCGCGGGCGCGCGCGGTCGGCGCGAGGCCGCGTCCGGTCGGCGTGAAGAGGCGGTCGGCGTAGAGTTCCCGCAGACGCTTGAGCGCCGCGCTGACCGCGGGCTGCGTCATGTCGAGGCGGATCGCCGCACGGCTCGCGCCGCCTTCCTCGAAGAGCGCTTCGAAGATCTTCAGCAGATTCAGGTCGACGTCGGAGATATCACTCGCAGGCATAGCTGAAATGGAGTGCGCCCGTGGGCGCGCGGTGGCGATCCCGCCATGATACGGACACGCACACATACGGAGAACATCATGTCGAAATCGAAGGTGGCCGCATTGCAGATCGGCTCGTCGGCGCAAGGCAAGGCCGCGACGCTCGAGCACATCCTGTCGTTCGAGGCGGCGATCCGCGACTCGGGCGCGCAGCTCGTGGTCATGCCCGAGGCGCTGCTCGGCGGCTATCCGAAGGGCGAGATCTTCGGCACGCGGCTGGGCTACCGTCTGCCCGAGGGGCGCGAGGCGTTCGCGGCGTACTACGAAAATGCCATCGACGTGCCGGGCGCCGAAACGGCCGCGCTAGCCGAACTGTCCGCGCGCTGCGGGGCGTCGATCGTGATCGGCGTGATCGAACGCGCGGGCAGCACGCTGTATTGCACGGCGCTCTTTTTCGATCCGCAGGCGGGACTGGTCGCGAAGCACCGCAAGCTCATGCCGACCGGCACCGAACGGCTGATCTGGGGGCAGGGCGACGGATCGACGCTGCCCGTGGTGAATACGGCGGCGGGCGTGGCGGGCGCGGCGATCTGCTGGGAGAATCACATGCCGCTGCTGCGCATGGCGATGTACGCGAAGGGCGTGCAGATCTGGTGCGCGCCGACCGTCGATGAACGCGAGATCTGGCAATGCTCGATGCGGCATATCGCCCACGAAGGGCGTTGCTTCGTGATCAGCGCGTGCCAGCTGCAGCCGTCGCCGTCGGCGCTCGGTATCGAGGTGCCGGGCTGGGATCCGGCGCGTCCGCTGATCAACGGCGGGAGCGTGATCGTCGGGCCGCTCGGCGAGATTCTCGCGGGACCGCTGCACGGCGAGACCGGCCTCGTGGTCGCGCAGATCGACACCGACGAGCTGATCCGCGCGCGCTACGACTTCGACGTGGTGGGCCATTACGCCCGTCCGGACGTGTTCGCGCTGAACGTGGACGAGCGCGCGAAGCGCAGCGTGCAGTTCACGGGCGGCGAGTCGGGCGGGCTGTGAATCGCCTGCGTCAATTTGATTCGTATCGCTAAGTAATCGATTGATGTAATGTGCGCCGCGCGAAGCGATTCGCGCGGCGCATTGTTGCCGCCCGCGTCATGCATTGATGCGCGCGGCGACATTGATCGGCGTGAGAGGGGCCGTTAGGCTCCCGGGTGGCCCGCGAGGCGCGGCCCCTCACTACACGCACGCTCCATGTCTGCACCGCAATCCACCGCGCCGCTCAGCGGCGGCAAGCTCGCGCTCGGCACCGTCGCCGTGTCGCTGGCGATGTTCATGAACGTGCTCGATTCGTCGATCGCGAACGTCGCCATTCCGACCATTTCCGGCGACCTCGGCGTGTCCGTCGACGAAGGCACGTGGGTCATCACGATCTTCGCGGCCGCCAACGCCGTTTCCATTCCGCTTACCGGCTGGCTCACGCAGCGCTTCGGCCAGGTGAAGCTGTTCATCACCTCGATCCTCTTGTTCGTGCTGGCCTCGTGGCTGTGCGGCATGGCGCCGAACCTGCCCACGCTGCTCGCCGCGCGTATTCTGCAGGGCGTGGTGGCCGGACCGCTCGCGCCGCTTTCGCAGGCGCTGCTGCTCGGCTCGTGGCCCAAACAGAAGTCGTCGACGGCGCTCGCGCTCTGGTCGATGACGGCGCTGATCGGGCCGATCGCGGGGCCGTCGCTCGGCGGCTGGATCACCTACGACTACAACTGGTCGTGGATCTTCTATATCAACGTGCCGGTGGGCCTGTTCGCCGCCGCCGTCACGTGGTTCATCTATCGCGACCGCGAGTCGGCCACGCGGCGCATGCCGATCGACGGCGTGGGGCTGATGCTGCTCGTCGTGTGGGTGGCCTCGCTGCAGATCATGCTCGACAAGGGCAAGGATCTCGCGTGGTTCGATTCGCCGCTGATCGTGACGCTCGCGATCGCGGCGCTGGTGGGCTTCGCGTTCTTCGTGGTGTGGGAGTTGACCGAACAGAATCCGGTGGTCGACATCCGCCTGTTTTCGCAGCGCAATTTCGCGGGCGGCACGATCTCGATCTCGGTGGCCTACGGCATGTTCTTCGGCACGCTCGTGCTGCTGCCGCAATGGATGCAGGGCTATCTCGGCTACCGCGCCGTGGATTCGGGCCTCACCACCGCGCCGCTCGGCATCTTCGCCGTGGTGCTCACGCCGATCATCGGGCGCATTCTGCCGCGTAGCGACCCGCGCTACATCGCCACGCTCGCGTTCATCGGCTTCGCCGCGGTGTTCTTCATGCGCACGCAGTTCTACACCGACGTCTCGCACTGGGACCTCGTGCTGCCCACGCTGCTACAGGGCATTCCGATGGCGATGTTCTTCGTGCCGCTCACCTCGATCATTCTTTCGGGGCTGCCGCCCGAGAAGATTCCGGCCGCGGCCGGGCTCTCGAACTTCGCGCGCACATTCTGCGGCGCGGTGGGCACCTCGCTGATCGGCAACGCCTGGAACGACCGCACGATCCTGCATCACGTGCGGCTCACGGAGCAGGCCAGCGCGACCAATCCGGCCTTCATGCAGAGCGTGGAGTCGGCGCGCCAGTCGCTGCACGTGGGCACCGACGCGGCCTATGGGTTGTTCAACTTTTCGGTGGATGCGCAGGCGGCGGTAATGGGGCTGAACGACATTTTCTATATCTCGGCGTTCATATTTATTGCCATCATTCCACTCATCTGGATTACGCGTCCTTCAAAAAGTTCCGCAGATTCTTCAAATACTGCCGGCGCACACTGATTAGGGGAACTTTTCGCGTTTAATTGAATACGGCCCGATATTCGGGCCGTTATCTTTTAATCGGGGATTGAAACGCGCGCGAAAGGCGGGCGTAATTAATAGTGCGCGACGGCGGTGAAATCGCGACGATTCGCCGCATGGTCCGCCAATAAAAATGGGGCGGCCCGCAGCAACGGACCACCCCACCTGTCCGTTGCAACTGTTCCGGAGTTTCTTCAGACCCGGAAATATTAGCACGGTCGCAAGCCTTGAATTAACACACTTTTGACAATAATCAAGTTCGCGATCTTGACAGTGGCGTCGCGTGATTGCCACAGCTCTGTGACAGACAGATGACGCACGCGATGCGATTTTTCCCTTTGCGTACAAGGTTTTAAGCGCCGATTTTTGGATATTTCCATATTTCGCAAATATCTGTTCCAGCACTTGCGTACTGCGATTTGCGCACTTTGGCACTTAAACTTCGCTGCGAGATTGCCGGGATGGCTCCAATACCCGGATCCATTCAGGTCAGTCTGAATGTCAATTTAAGGAAAGTCATGAAGAACACTCTGATTATCGCGGGCGTCCTGAGCGCCTTCGCAGTTTCGGCTCACGCACAAAGCAGCGTCACGCTGTACGGTTCGCTGGATGCGGGTATCGTCTACGCGAACAACGTCGGTGGCCACCAGCAGTGGAACCAGGGCAGCGGCTCGCTGTCGGACACGTACTTCGGCCTGAAGGGCAGCGAAGACCTCGGTGGCGGTCTGCATGCGATCTTCACGTTGGAAAACGGCTTCAACCTGGGCAACGGCAAGAACACGGAAAGCAACACCATGTTCAACCGTCAGGCTTACGTGGGTCTGCAAAGCGACCGCTTCGGTACGCTGACGCTGGGCCGCCAGTACGACTCGATGGTTGACTACCTGTCGCCGCTGTCGGAAGCAGGCGCTGGCTACGGCAACAACATGGCCGGCCACCCGTTCGACAACGACAACCTCGACCACTCGTTCTCGATCAAGAACGCAGTGAAGTACACGAGCGCGAACTACGCTGGCTTCAAGTTCGGCGGCCTGTATGGCTTCAGCAACGACGCTGGCCAATTCTCGAACAACCGCGCATGGAGCGTTGGTGCTTCGTACAGCAACGGCCCGTTGAACGCTGCAGCTTCGTACCTGCAGATGAACAACTCGCTGACCAGCACGAACACGAGCGGTGCAAACTCGGCTGGTGCAGGCAACAACTACAACCTGTCGGCTGAAACGCAACGCACGTTCGGTGCAGGCGCGAACTACACGTACGGCCCGGCAACGGTCGGCTTCGTGTGGACGCACACGCAGTACCAGAACCTGATCGCTGGCGCGCAGAACGGCACGACCTCGACGTTCACGATCCCGACGGGCACGGACCTGCGTCTCGACAACTTCGAACTGAACGGCCGCTACGCGCTGACCCCGGCTCTGAGCCTGGACGCTGCATACACGTTCACGGACGGCCGCATCAAGAACGCAACGGGTTCGGGCGATCCGAAGTGGCAGACGGTTTCGCTGCAAGCTGACTACTCGCTCTCGAAGCGCACCGACGTGTACGTCGAAGGCGTGTACCAGCACGCATCGGGTTCGCTGGGCAACGGCGTCTCGAACTTCGCAATGATCAACACGCTGTCGGCATCGAGCACGTCGAACCAGGTCGCTGCTACGGTTGGTCTGCGTCACCGCTTCTAATCGAAGCTTGATGTAAGCCTTCATCGTCAGACGAAGGGCGCGAGGAGCGGATCGGCCGGTCCGGTCCCGCGCTGCTCGATTGACGATCGAACTGGCCCGTCATGCGGATCGCGCTCACAAGGCGCGTTTCGCTGGCGGGCCAGTTTGTTTTTGTGCGGCGTGTTTTGGACCGCCGCGATAGCGTGCCGCGAGATATTGCGGCATGCGCGGAACCGTTTTACCCTGTGAGTCGCCATCTCACACGGGAGTCCGCCGATGCAAGCGTTGCCCTTACGTTTGTCCCCCGGAGACGATCTGCGCGAAACACTCGCCGCCGCGCTCGCGAGGCACGGCGTGCAGGCAGCGTTTGTCGTGCAGGGCATCGGCAGCCTGAGCGCGGTGGAGCTGCGCTACGCGGGCGTCGATACACCGGCGTCGCTGCGAGGCGATTTCGAAATTCTCACGCTGGCCGGTTCGCTGTCGCGCGATGGCGCGCATCTGCATGCGAGCGTGTCCGACGCACAAGGCCGCGTATTGGGCGGCCACGTCGCGCACGGCTGCATCGTACGCACGACCGCCGAAGTGCTGCTCATGCTCTTGCCCGATTACGTGTTCACGCGCGAGCACGATGCACAAACCGGCTTCATGGAGCTCGTCGCGCGAAAGTCGTAGCGTGTAACGCGTCATGCGAAAAACGCGGACGTGAAAAAACGGCGGCCGGTCGATGACCGTGCCGCCGTTTTCTTTTCCACCAGGTCGCTATGTTGCGATACCGCTGTGCGCGACTTAGAACTTCAGACGCATACCTGCGGCCACCACGGCTTGCGTGTTGCTCGACGAAGCCGCGAGGTTGTAGATCGACGCATTGCCCAGCACGGCGATGCCGTTCGCGCCCGAAACGCGCTGATACGTGCCTTCAAGATACAGATCGGTGCGCTTCGAAAGCGCGTAGTCGGCCTGCAGCATGAACTGGTTCCAGTGCGGCGACGCGTTGCCCGCCGCGCGGCTCAGCGAACCGTCGGTGTAGGTGTACGAACCGCCGAGGCTGAATTGCGGCGTGAGCTGGTAGCGGCCGTTCACTTCGTAGTTGTTGAACGTGAGGTAGTCGGCGTCGAAGGTGTTGAGCGAGCCGCCCTGCGCGATTTCCGTCGGCGAGGCGATCATCGTGCGCGTGAACACCACGCCAACCTTGGCCGCGCCGATCGTGTAGCTGCCGCCCGCGCCGAGCGTGCGCGTACGTGCGCTGACGAACATCGGATCGTTGTCGGTGCTGGTGCCCGCGGAGAGCGCGCCGCCCGTGGTCGAGCCCGGGTTGTTGCCCTGGAAGTACGCGACCGCGAGGTTGATCGGACCGCCGTTCCACGACGCGCCGAAGGTGTACGCGTTGTTCATCGAGAAGCCGCCGCCCTGGTTGCTGAACGCGTAGGCGCCTTCGACCTGGAAGCCCGAGTAGATCGGGCTGCGGTACTTGACGGCGTTGTTCATGCGCACGTCGTTATTCAGGTTGTCGTTGTCGAACGGGTGATCGGCGATATTGCCGCCGAAGCCCGAGCCCGTTGCCGACATCGGCGCGATCATGTCGACGAGCGCGTCGTACTGGCGGCCCAGCGTGAGCGAGCCGTATTGATCGCTGGAGAGGCCAACCCAGGCTTGCCGGCCGAACAGATAGCCGCCGTTCGAGCCCTTGCCGTTGACGACCGAGAAGCCGTTTTCGAGCTGGAAGATCGCCTTGAGGCCACCACCGAGATCCTCGGAGCCGCGCAGACCCCAGCGGCTCGTGCTCACGTTGCCCGACTGCACGGCCCAGGCCGAGCCGTGACCCGCCGACGACTTCTGGTTGCTGATGTAGTCGATCCCTGCGTCGACGGTACCGTACAGCGTGACGCTGCTTTGTGCGTGCGCCATCGACGACGCTGCCACGGTGGCGAGAGCGAGAGTATTCAACAACGCTTTTTTCATGTCGATTCCGTAGAAGAAAAGAATTTCGCCGCGCGGACAGGTGAGCGTGTGATTAGTAGTCCGATGGGGATCTATGAGCCCGTGCGGCGGGAACCGAGAATTTAAGGAAATGCAATTACAGGTCCGTGTCGAAAACGGCCTGCTAAATGAAACTTGGTTTAAGTTTTTGATGCGAAAAATTTAGAATCGCGCGCGGCGGGCCGGAATACCGCGCGGAACAGGGGCTGGGAGGCGAGCAGGGAATCCCGCCGAAAGGTCTTGAAAGCGGATGAACAGGGCGGCGAACCGCGCCACGTTGCAGCATGTGTGGCGCGGGAACGACGCTAATTGACGCGCCGATTGACGCGCTAATTGAAGAACGGCTAATCGACGATCTTTTTAGCCACGAACACGCCGAGCACCAGGAACGCGATGCACAGCACGAGGAAAATGAAAAACAGAATCTTGGCGATCGCGGCGGCGCCGGCGGCGACGCCCGTAAAGCCAAACAAGGCCGCAACAACGGCCACAATAGCAAAGAACAATGCCATCTTGAGCATTCGTTTTCTCCTGACGAGCGTGGGCGAGCCGGAAATCGCCTGAATGTTTCAGGCGCCCGGCCAAGGCCAGTTTGACCTTGCGGACAAAGAGCAAACGGTGTTCCCGGGGCGGCTTCGCCGGCCCTTCAACGCCCGGTGCGCTCGCGCATGGCTTGCGCCACAGCCTCGCGCACGCAGGCTGAAAGCAGATCGGACGCATGCGTGTGCGCCGCGCGAGCAGGGCGCGCGATAACGAGCGGCTGCACGATGGTCGATTCGCGGATCGGGCGTTCGGCGATGAGCGGCGTCTGCGCCACGCCGGGGCTTTGCGTGATGAGCAGCGAGACGCCCAGCCCGCTCGCCACCATCGAGCGGACGAGTTCGATCGAGGTCGCGCGATAACGCACGTTGGGCGACAGCCCGCATTGCCAGAACGGCGCCATCAGGAAGTCGCGGCTTTGCGGCAGGTCGATCTGGATAAATGGCTCTTTCGCGAGATCGTGCAGCGATACGGCGCGCTTGCGCTTCGCGAGCGCGGACGCAGCGGGCACCAGCGCATACGGCTTCAGTTCGGCGAGACACTCGCGTTCGATGTCGTCGGGCAGGCCCACGTCGTACATCAGCGCGAAGTCGATCTGGCGCTTGTGCAGCCAGGTGTCGAGCTGGGCGAGATCGCCTTCCACGAACCGGATCGACAGGCGCGGGAAGCGCGCCTGCGCGATCTTGAGCACGCGCGGCAGATAGACCGGCGCAATTGTGCGGAACACGCCCACCTGTACATGGCCGCCGTCTTCGTCGCCGGTGTCGTCGGTTTCGAATGCCGAGGCCGAGGCGAGCAGCCCACGCGCTTCCGCGAGTTTGCGCTCGCCGAACTGCGTGAGCGTCATGCCCGTGCCCGCGCCGCGCGAAAACAGCGGCGCGCTGAAATGCGCTTCGAGTTCGCGGATGGCCACCGAGATCGACGGCTGCGAAACGTTCAGATGTTTGGCGGCGGCGGTCGTGCTGCCGGTTTCGGCGGCGGTGACGAAGTAACGCAGCAGTCGCAGTGAAAGGCTCATTCGGCTTGCTCGGATAGGCGCGCGCGGGGCTATATAAAAAACGTATAGGCGTTAATTTATTCCAGTATTTTATCTTATGCCCGACGCGGCGCAGAATCGGCTCACCGGTCGACTCGACCGGATGTTCAGGAGACTCCGCCGTGACTGATTCCGTGTTGCCGCTGCAAGGTGTTCGTGTGATCGATTTTTCCCGCGTGCTGGCAGGGCCGCTGTGCTCGGCGCTGCTCGGCGATCTGGGCGCGGAGGTCATCAAGATCGAGCCGCCGGGCGGCGACGACTATCGCGCGATCGGCCCCTTCGCGGCAGGCGAAAGCGGTCTGTTCAGCGCGATGAACCGCAACAAGCAGAGCGTCGTGATCGACCTGAAGACGGACGCGGGACGCGCGCTCGCGCAGTCGCTTTGCGCGCAGGCCGATGTGGTGGTCGAGAACTTTCGCCCCGGCGTGGCGACGCGGCTCGGCATTGGCTACGAGACGCTGGCGGTGCGCAATCCGGCGCTCGTTTATGCGAGTGTGTCGGGCTTCGGGCAGAGCGGGCCGGAGTCGCATCGACCGGCTTACGACATCATTCTGCAAGCGATGTGCGGGCTCATGGATGCGACCGGCGCACCCGATGGCGAGCCGACGGTCATCGGCGAGTCGGTGTCCGATGTGGTGAGCGGGATCTTCGCTTCGTGGGGCGTGCTCGCCGCGCTGCTGGCCCGCGAGCGCACAGGAAAAGGCACGCACGTCGACGTTGCGATGTTCGACGCCACGCTGAGCCTGACCGCCACGCTCGTGTCGCGCTACGCCACGACCGGGGCGTCGCAGCGGCGCGTGGGCAACCGTCATCCGTCCTCGGCGCCGTTCGGCGCATTCCACGCACGCGATGGCCACTTTGTGGTGGCCGTGCTGAACAACCGGCTGTTCACGCGGCTGGCGCAGGCGATCGGCGCGCCGGATCTGCCTGACGACCCGCGATTCGCGAGCGATAGTTTGCGTTGCGAACACGAAGCGGCGCTGCGCGAGCGTATCGAAGCATGGTCGAGCGAGTTGACCGTGGCGCAGGTGAATGCGGCATTGAGCGATGCCGGTATTCCTGTGGCGCCGATTCAAAGCGTGCGCGCGGCGCTCGAAAGCGACCAGGCGCGCGAACGTGGCTTGTTGACCGACGCTCCTTCGGGCGACGGCAAGACCGTTCGTCTGCCGCGCCAGCCCGTGAAATTTTCCGCGTATCCGAACACGCGTTCGACGCGCGCGCCGCGCCTCGGCGAGCATACGCTGGCCGTGCTGTCGCAAAAGCTTGGACTCGACGACGAACAGATCGCCGCATTGTGCGACGCCGGTGCAATCACCGCGCTACATCATCACGCGAACAAAGATTCGTATAACGAAATAAACGAGGAGAAGACGCATGCTTAAGCGACTGGGCGTGAGCGACGCCGATCTGGAAATTGCCGATGCGATTCGCCGTTACGCGCAAACCGAACTCGCGCCGCGCGCGGCGCAGGTCGATCACGAGGAAATCGCGACGACGCGCTACGTGAGCGCACT
Source organism: Paraburkholderia sp. Ac-20347 (assembly GCF_017104805.1). NCBI lineage: Bacteria > Pseudomonadati > Pseudomonadota > Betaproteobacteria > Burkholderiales > Burkholderiaceae > Paraburkholderia > Paraburkholderia sp. Ac-20347. Next base: position 11,324 of record NZ_JAAGPN010000013.1, read on the forward strand.
CGCCGAACTCGGCGTGATGGGCATGAATCTGCCGGAGCGATGGGGCGGCATTGGCGCGACGCCTGCCGCGATCATCCTCGCGCTTTCGGAGATCGCGGCCGCGTGTGCGGCCACGTCGTCGATGATCGGCGCGCATTATCTCGCCACCGACTCGCTGCTGATCGGCGCCGACGACGCGTTGCGCGAGCGCTATCTGCCCGACGCAGCGGCGGGCGTCAAACTCGGCGCCTTCGCGTTGACGGAGCCGCAGGCCGGCTCGAATCCCGCGGGCATGAAAACCGTCGCGCAGCGCGAAAGTAACGGCTACCGGCTGCGTGGCACCAAGCATTTCATTTCGAATGCGGGCGCAGCGCAATTTATCGTGGTGTATGCGAAGACGTCGCCCGATCAGGGCACGCGCGGCATCAGCGCATTCGTGGTCGATACGGATACGCCGGGCGTGACCATTTCCGGCGCGGAAAAGTTGATGGGCATACGCGGCGCACCGGCGCACGAAATCGCGCTCGATTGTTTCGTGCCGGAAGTGAATCGTCTGGGCGAAGAGGGTACGGGCTTTCGCACGGCGATGAAAGTGCTCGACAACAGCCGCCTCGATGTGGCGGCGACGAGTCTCGGTATCGCGGAAGCGGCGCTCTCCGACGCGGTCGAATGGGCGAAGCAACGCGAAGTGGGCGGCGAAGCGCTCGCGCGCAAGCAAGGTTTGCAGTGGGTATTCGCCGATATGAAGACGCGGCTCGAAGCCGCCTGGCTGCTCACCTTGCAGGCGGCCGCGCGGCGAGGCGCGGGCGAGCCGTTCACGGACGCCGCGTCGATGGCGAAACTCTACGCCTCGGAAATGGTGGGATTCGTAACCGACGCCGCCCTGCAAATGCATGGCGGATACGGCTTCACGCGCGAGCTGCGTGTGGAGCGACTCGTGCGCGACGCGCGGATTCTGCGCATCTACGAAGGATCTTCGGAGATTCAACGCACGGTGATCGCGCGCGCCGTGCTCGCCTGAGTTTGCGGACGCCAGACGCACACCGGGTTTATCACGTCTGGTACACGCGTTTTTTGTTCATATAAATTAATCGAGCAGCCTTTTAAGCCGTTTTATTCGCACCCTCATCCTCCAGCAGTTCTGCTCACAAGGAGCGAAGCATGGCTCGCACCGCAACACGTACTGCAAAACCTTCGTTGGTCGAGCGGCGCTCGATCGACTATATTCCCGACGCCGAACGCCACGGCAGCCTGCGCAGTCAGTTCACGCTGTGGTTCGGCGCGAACCTGCAGATCACCGCCGTGGTGGTCGGCGCGCTCGCGGTGGTATTGGGCGGCGACGTTTTCTGGTCGGTGATCGGTTTGCTCATCGGGCAATTGCTGGGCGGCGTCGTGATGGCGCTGCACGGCGCGCAGGGTCCGCAACTCGGCTTGCCGCAGATGATTTCAAGCCGCGTGCAATTCGGCGTGTACGGCGCGATTATTCCGCTCGTGCTCGTTTGCGTGATGTATGTGGGATTTTCGGCGGGCGGCACCGTGCTGGCCGGGCAGGCGATTTCCGAATTGCTCAACGTGGGCAATACCTCGGCCATCCTGATCTTCGCGGCCATCGTGATCCTGCTGGCGGGTCTCGGTTATCGCACGATACATGCGATGGGGCGCGTGGCGAGCGTGGTCGGCACGCTGGCGTTTCTATATCTGTTTGCGAGTTTGTTGCACGGTCACGCGTGGGCGACGCTGGCGGCCAACCGGCATTTCACGCCCGCTTCGTTTCTGCTGGCGGTGTCGCTTTCCGCGTCGTGGCAAATCGCTTATGGTCCTTACGTGGCCGATTATTCGCGCTATCTGCCGAAATCGACTTCGCCGCTGAAGACTTTCTTCGCCGTGTTCAGCGGCACGGTGGTCGGCGCGCAAGTGGCGATGACCTTCGGCGTGTTTGCTGCCGCGCTGGCGGGCGACCGCTTCGCGGGCCACGAGGTGGCCTTCGTGGTCGGGCTCGGCGCAACGGGTGCGATCGCGGGCATTCTCTATCTGACGATCGCGCTGGGCAAGCTCACGATCACCACGCTCAATGCCTACGGCAGCGTGATGTCGGTGGCGGCGATCATTACCGGAATCGGCCAGCGTCGCGAGATTTCAGGCCGTACGCGGATTGCATTCGTGATTCTCACGGTGAGCGTGTCGAGCGCGATCGCGCTCGCGGGTCAGCATGCGTTTCTGAAAGCGTTCTCGTCGTTTCTGCTGTTTCTGCTGATCTTCTTCACGCCGTGGAGCGCGATCAATCTGGTCGACTACTACTGCGTGACGCGCGAACGCTACGACGTCCCGGCGCTGTTCGACGCGAATGGCCGATATGGACGCTGGAACAGCGTGGGTATCACGATCTACGTGCTGGGCGTGCTGGTGCAGATGCCGTTTGTCGCCACGGGCTTTTATACGGGGCCGTGGGTCGATCGGCTGGGCGGCGTGGATATTTCGTGGATCGTCGGCATCGTGGTGCCGGGCGCGCTGTATTACTTCGCGACGCGCTTTGCCCGTTCGAACGCGCCCGAGCAGATGATCCTGCCGGAAGCGGCGGGCGGTATCGAAGCGCGTTAAAAAACGGCCCAGACGTGCAGGAGGGGCGCACGCCGGGCCAAACAGCGGCGCCGTACAGGCACGGCGCCGTCCGAGGGCTGATGCTTGATCGAGCGTCGTGCTCAGAGGTAGCCGATGCCGTCCACGTAGGCCTTGCGCCAGCGCACGATGCTCACGCGCTCGAACAGGTCCACTTTCCAGAACGGATCTTGCGCGATGAACTGCTCGGCCGCTTCGCGCGTTTCAACGTCGACGATATAAATGCCGCCGCCTGCGCTGCTGCCGTCGTCGTTGAGCTTCGCGCCGCAGGCGAGCAGCAGCGTCTTGTTGGCTTCGAGAAACGCGAGATGCACATCGCGCTCGCTGGCGCGTACATGTGCGTGACCGGGCTTGTCGAAAGTTTCGATCAGAAAGGGCATGGCAATCGCACTCCGCTTAATTGGGCGCGATGGCCGAAGGATGCTGCGCGAGCGGCGTGACGCTGATCTTCATGAACGGGAACAGCGGCAGCGCGGAAAGCATCGTGTGCAGCTCGTCGTTCGATTCCACGTCGAATACGCTGTAATTCGCGTACTCGCCCACCACGCGCCACAGATGACGCCATTTGCCTTCCTGCTGGAGCTTCTGCGAAAACGCCTTTTCCTCGGCCTTCAGCGCGTCGGCGAAAGCCTTGTCGGTGTCGGCCGGAATCTGGACTTGCATATGAACGAGAAACAGCATCGTGAACTCCTGTTGATTCGAATGAGGCGAGCGAAGAAAAATCCTGGTTTGAGCGTTAGCCCCAGATGAGAATCGCCGCCGAATACACGATGCCGATCCAGATCATCATGATGACCGTGTAGCCCATGATGTCCTTGAGCTTGAGTTTCGACAGCGCGAGCGCCGGCAGAATCCAGAACGGCTGCACCAGATCGTTCCACGCGTTGCCGAGCATCACCGCCGTGGACGTATGACCGACCGACGCGCCGAGCGTCTTGGCCGCCTCGATCATAAACGGTCCTTGAATGACCCAGTGGCCGCCGCCCGACGGCGCGAAGAAGTTAATCACGAACGAGCTGATCAAGCCCCAGAACGGCAGCGTGGCCGGCGTGGCGACTTTCACGAACGCTTCGGAAAACGTGTTGACGAGCCCCGACGACGCCATGATCGCCATAATGCCCGCATAAAACGGATATTGCAGAATGATGCCGCTGATCGTGCGAATGCCTTCGTTCAGTTTCTCCACATAGCGGATCGGCGTGCCGAGCAGCAGGATGCCGAGGAACAGAATGAAGAAGTTGATGAGATTCAGGTCGATGCTGCCGCCCTGCACGAAATGCAGCGCCACATAACCCATGCCGATCAGGCCGATCACATAGCTCAGCACGCGGCTGTTGTTCAGGCGGTTGGCGAGCGTATTGCCATCGTCCACGTCGATCGCGGGTGCTTCCGCCTTCGCCTGCGCTTCGCGCGCACGGTCGATTTCCTTCACGGGCTGGCCGGCCTTCGGATGCAGCCACGCATTCAGCAGCGGCAGCGTGATGATGGTCACGAGGCTCGTGATCAGCATCGTCGGTGAGAAAATGGTTTCGGATAACGGAATAACGCCCATCTGCGCTTCGAGCGGATGACCCTTCGTCGAGATCAGCACGGGAATGCTGGCCGACAGCCCGAGGCCGTAGAGCGTAAAGCCGCTATACGCGGAAGCGATGATGAGCGGGTAATGGACGCCGTTCACGCGCATCGCGAGCTTGCGCGCGACGATGCCGCCCACGACGAGACCGAAGCCCCAGTTCAGATAACTGCCGATGCCGCCCACCAGCGTCGCGACGATGATCGCCATACGCGGCGAATTCACGTGTGAGACGAGACGATCGAGAAAGCGGTCCGTGAGCGGCGCGGTTGCGAGCACGTAACCCATGGCGAGAATCACGGCCATTTGCGTGGTGAACGCGAGCAGCGCCCAGAAGCCCTTGCCCCAGCTCGTGGTGAGCGCGGTGACGGCCTGGCCCTGGACGATCACGGCGAGCGCCATCGTGAGCAAGGTCAGTCCGATGGCGAAGACAAAAGGATCGGGCAGATACCGGCGCATCAGCTCGGTGAAGAAGGCGGTGACTCTTTGCATGGCTGTGTCTCTTTCAATTCGTAGTAGTTCTTGGGTCTCTCTCGCGGTCCATGCCGCGAGCGTGTGGTTCAATCGTCGCGGCTGTTGGGCGTGTCGGCGTCCTTGTTCGAAGCGGTTTTGCGCTGACGCGCGAGTTGCATCAGTTGACGATCGCGCCAGGCCACACGCGCGTCCCATTGATCGAGCGGCAGAGCGGCGCGGCGCGCGGCTTCCACCTGAGCGACCAGCTCGGGCGTCCACGGATCGTGCTGGCCGCGCTCGGCGCCCATGCGTTCGTACGACGGCCCCATCTTTTGCGCGTGCGAAGCAATGCCGCCGCGCGTATTCAGATCGACCGTTTCGAACGGACCGATCACCGACCAGCGCGGCGCGAGTCCTTCGCGCATCACGGTGTCGATGTCGTCCACGGAAGCCACGCCGTCGCGCACGAGGCAATACGCTTCGCGCAGCACCGCGCCTTGCAGGCGGTTGAAGATGAAGCCGGCGACTTCCTGCTTCACGCGCACAGGCATGAGGCCCGCTTCGCCATAGAGCGCGATCGCGCGCGTGGTGGCCGCCGCCGACGTGAAGGGCGCGGGCACGATCTCGACCACCGGCACGAGATAAGGCGGATTGCCCGGATGCGCGACGAGGCAGCGCGCGTGGCCCGGCAAGCTTTCGTCGACGAATTTCGACGCCGCGAGAAACGACGAAGCGCTCGCGATGATCGTCTGCGCGGGCGCGGCGCGATCGAGCTGTGCGAACAGCTCGCGCTTGAGTTCCGCGCGCTCGGGCGCGCATTCCTGCACGAGATCGGCGTCGGCGGCCGCGGCTTCGAGCGTATCGACGATCTCCACGCGCGCGGCGATCTGCGCAGCGCTTTCGTCGATCAGCGCGAAACGCGTGAGGTCGTCGAGACGCAGCGCGATTTCGGCGGGCGCGGCGGCGCGGCGTTGCGCGTCGGGATCGAACAGACGCACGCGCCAGCCCGCCCGCGCGAACACGACGGCGAAGGCCACGCCGATGCTGCCTGCGCCGATGATGCCCGCGCGGCGCGAATCTTCCGGGGAAGCGATAGCGTTCGACGAAGTCGGTGACATCGTCAGACTCCCGCGACGCCGACGGTCATCCCGCCGCACACGTAGAGCACCTGGCCGGTCACGAAACCGCTGCGCGCGTCGAGCAGATACGAGACCGCGTGCGCGACGTCGTCGGGCGTGCCCACGCGCTTGACGGGCACGGCGTCGATGATCGCCTGCGTGCGCGGCGCGCCGGGCGGATTGGCGCGGTCGAAGAGTTCGGTGCGGATCGGGCCGGGACCGATGGCGTTCGCGGTCACGCCGAACGCGCCCAGTTCGAGCGCCCACACACGCGTCATGCCGATCAGCGCGGCCTTGGTCGCCGAGTACGCGGTGCGCAATTCCTTGCCGAGCGCCGCGCGCGACGACATATTGACAATGCGCCCGAAGCCCGCCGCCTTCATGCCCGGCAGCAGCGCCTGCATGCACTGCTGCGCGCAGCGCACGTTGAGCGCCCACGCGCGTTCGAGTTCGTCGAGCGTCTGATGTTCGGCGTCGGCGGGCAGCACCACGCCGACGTTGTTGACGAGGCGCGTGATGGGGCCGCCTTGCAGCGCGCGCTCGAGTGCGGCCGCTGTCGCCTGCGTATCCGAAAGATCGGCGATGATGCCGTCGCCCATGCGATCGATCACGACCGCTTCGTAGCCGTCGGCTTCGCAGCGCGCGGCGCATGCCGCGCCGATGCCGGCAGCGCCGCCGGTGATCAGAACTCGTTCTTTAGCCATGTCGGTCAATCGAAAATAGCAGGAATGCTAACTAAAAGGAATCGAATCGGAATTCGGATCACACCGTGGCGACCGGCGTGACGGGCGAGCCCATCGCGCCCGGCAGACGCAGCGGCGGCGCGGTGAGCATGAAGCGCGTGCGCCCATGTTTGCGCAGCCACAGCGCGAGATCGCGCAAGTACCAAAGCTCGCCGAGCGGCAAGCCCAGCTTGAACAGGCAGTGATGATGCAGCGGCATCAACGGATGTTCGCCCGGCGTGGCCGGTGCGCGCGCGGGATAACGCTCGACCGCGTAGTTGTCGGCGGCCAGCGCGGCGATGCCCGAATCGGTGATCCATTGCAGCAGTTTTTCGTCGCGGCCATCGAGCGCGCTGCAATGGCTCGCGAGCACGGCCTCGTCGGGCTGACGATTCATTTCGAGCACCATTTCGGCGAAGCCCGTGCGCAGCACCAGCATGTCGCCGCGTTCGACTTCGACGTGGTCTGCTTCGATCACGCGCATCAGGTCGTCATAGCCGACCGTGCGGAATTCGCGCCCGAAATGCGCGGCGAAATCGATCAGAACGCCGCGGCCCTGCATGCCTTTGACGGCGAGATTCTCGATGCCGAGCACGTCCGCGTGGCTGTGCTCGCCGCCGCAGGCGTGCGGCGCGAAGTTGTTTTCCGCGCGATAGTCCATCGGGCCGACGATGTGATCGTTCGCGCGATAGCCGTTGTAATAGACGCTTTCGGCCACGTCGTCGCCATTGGCGTCGAAGCGTGCGCCCACGTGGGCGAGCGCGTCCCATTGCGTCGAATATTGCAGCGAGAGCAGCACCTGGTCGTCGCTGACGACGTCGGTCGCGCCCGCTTCGTTGCGCGCGAACGGGAAGTTCACATACGGCAGGCCGTCGCGGAACGTGGGGCGCAGCACCGGCGGATGGCGGCGCACGTTGAGCTTGCTCTCGCCCGGAAAGTCGAGCGGCAGCGAGAGCGTGAAGCTCAGGCCCGCACGCACCTCGCGCGCGCCCTTGAGCACCTGTTCCGTGCCGATGAGGTTGGGGCGTCCCAATTGATCGTCGGGACCGAAGTCGCCCCAGTTCGAGCCGTCCGGCCGATTCTTCCAACGCATGCTGTCTTCCTCCATTCCCGCCTTCGCGAGCGGCGCACGATACGACGCGGCGGCGCGCTCAGATCGCGAGCAGCGACGGCGGGATTTGTGCGTACACCTCGAGCAGCGCCTGCACGGCATGCTGCTCGTTCTTCAAAAGCCGCGCCTTGGGCGCGCCGATGACGAGCGCGAACGCTTCGCCATGAATCAGGAAACCGCGCGCGAGGCCGGCCACGTCTTCCACGCTTTCGCCGGTCGAGCGATGCCAGCCGTCGATCACGCCCTGATCGACTTCGCGCTCGAACACCGCACGGTCGATCTCGCGGCCATCGGTCGTGAGCAGCGGCGGCGAGCAACTGTCGAGCAGTTTGCGGCGAGCGGCGGGCGCGAGCGCGCCGAGCAGCGCCTTGCCCGCGGCGCTCGCGATCGACATGAAGCCGCCGGGCTCGTCGCTGTAGCGGATCTTCTGGCGCGACTCCATCACGTCGAGATAGACGACGCGATTGCCCGCGAGCGTGGCGAGCGCGGCGGTTTCGCCGGTCGCATCGCGCAGCGCCGAAAGCAGCGGCTGGAACATCAGCGTCAACGGGTCCTCGCTGCAGATGTCGCGCGCGACGTGCAGCAGGCGTTGCGTGGGGTAATAGCCCGCCTTCACGCCCGGCGCGTAGAGGTAGCCCTTGGCCACCATCGTCTGCAGGAGGGCGTGACAGCTCGAAAGCGGGATCTCGGTTCGACGCGCAATTTCGCTGTAGATCATCGGTTGCCGGACTTCGGCAAAGAGGTTGATCACGTCGAAGACGCGGACTGCAGTTTTCACATCCATGAGAGCATTATCGGCATATCGATAGCGGTCTGACAATATGCTTTCGGGTAAACACCTAAGTTGTGTATTGGCGGTGGATTGAAACACCTGCGCCTGAGTGGATGTCGTTGATCAGAACCCAATAAATAGATTCTGTTAGTCGGTCGAAGGGCAATTGCAATGTTTCTGAACGATACTTACAATGCGAACAGTTCTCATTACGGAAAATGACCTGACTTCGATCACTCGCGGTCGGGACGATCATTGTGCTAACAACCGACTACGCAGCTGAGACGGGCATAGCGCGCCTTTACGCCGACCATCACGGCTGGCTGCTGGGATGGCTGCGCCGTCGGCTGGGCGACACGTTTCTCGCGGCGGATCTGACGCAGGACACGTTTGTGAGCGTGATGACGTCCGATCCCAAGGACGACATCCGCGAGCCGCGCGCGTTTCTCGCGACCATCGCGCGGCGCGTCATGGCTCACTACCATCGCCGGCGCGCGCTCGAGGAAAGCTATCTGCAGGCGCTGGCCGAAATGCCCGAGGCATTCGCGCCCGCGCCCGAAACGCGCCTGATCGTGCTGGAAGCGTTGCTGCTGATCGAGCAGGCGCTCGACGGATTGCCGCCCAAGGTCAAAGAGGCGTTCCTGCTCGCGCATCTCGCCGAGATGACCTACGCGGAAATTGCCGAGCGTTTGCAGGTGACGACGCATTCGGTCAAAAAATATCTGACGCGGGCGAGCAGTCAGTGCCTGTTCGCGCTCGCGGTGAATTGAGCGCACATGACGGCCCTGAAGTTATTGCCCGGCAAACAGCCGCTTGCGAAAGGCGAGCCGATTAGCGCCGCGACCGCGGAAGCCGCCGCCGCCTGGTTGACCGTTTTCATGAGCGGCGAGGCGACCGACGCCGATCGCGCGCAGTGGAGCGCGTGGCGCGCCGCGAATCGCCAGAACAATCTCGCCTGGGAACATATCGAGTCGATTGTCGGGCAACTGGATGTCGTCAAATCGAAGGCCGCGTATCAGGCGGTGACGTCGTATCGGCGCGGCAAGGCGGTCGATGCGTCGACGCGCAGAAAGGTCATGCAGGCGCTGGCGCTTAGCGGGTTTGTCGTCGGCGGCGCATGGTTGATGGCGCGACGCGACGACGGCCAGGACGCCGCGACGCGCTATGCGAGCGGCACCGGCCAGCGCACGATCCGGCTCGACGATGGTTCGGTGGTGACGCTCGACGCCGATACGGCGATCGCTGTCGATTTCGACGCAAACCGGCGCATCGTGCGGCTGCAAAAAGGCGCGATCTATGTGGTCACCTCGCACGGTTCGCCACAACACGCGGACGTGCGCCCCTTCGCGGTCGTGAGCGAATCCGGCCGGGTTCGCGCGCTGGGCACGCGTTTCGCCGTACGCGTGAATGCGCATCGAACCCTGGTCGCGGTCGAGCAGAGCGCGGTTGCGATCACGCCGCTGCGCAATCCGCAGCACGAGCAGGTGATTCACGCTGGCGAGGAAGTCGATTTCACCGATCGCGATATCGGCGTGGTGAAACCGGCGGACTTTAAAACCTTTTCGTGGACGCGCGGCCAGATCGCCGCCGACGATATGCGGCTCGACGCCTTTGTCGGTGAATTGAATCGCTATCGTCCGGGTTTCGTGCGTTGCATGCCGAACGTTGCGTCGCTGCTGATATCGGGGGACTTTCCTGTGTCGGATACCGACCGGATTCTGGATTCCCTGCCGCATGTATTGCCGGTGAAGATCCTGCGATTGACGCGTTACTGGACTGTCGTCGCCTCGCGTTGAGCGCGTTTGCGTCGCGTCGGCTCGCCGGAATATCGATGTGACGAAATTTTTTTCGTATTTGCAGTACCCGACTTGTGTTCTCGCGGCACCTAACAAGTGTAGTCGAAATTGCAAACATCACTTGTGAGGAAAGCATGTCGCGCAGCAGTGAGCCGTATCGTCATTCCAGCAATCCTTTGAGCGCCGCCTGGGCGTTCGATTATGTTCAGTCGCCGCGTCGCGCACCGATGGTTTGGGCCGCCGCGCTGTGCTTTGCCGCTGCGTCGTCGGTCGCGGCTTCGTCTGCGTTCGCCGGGCAGGAGAGCGTGTCGAATGCGCAGGCCGGGACACAGACCGGCACGCAGACCTACCATATTCCCGCAGGCGATCTCGGTCCCGCGCTGCACCGGTGGGCGAGTACGTCGAATGCATTGTTGAGCTTCACGTCGCAGCAAACCGCAGGTAAGAGCACAGCGGGCATCGACGGGACATTCGCGCCGGAACGCGCGCTGAAGAAATTGCTCGAAGGCACCGGACTCGAACCGGTCAAATGGGACAGCGGCGGATTCGGCCTGAAAGAAGCGACTGAACAGATGGCCGGCGCAGCAACGGTTGCGTCCGCAACGGAACCGATTCTGCCCAGCGTGCCCGTGACTTCGACGCGCTCGGGCAACGTATTGCAGTCGAACCTGCATCTCGCGCGCATGGCGTCGACGGTTCAGGATATTCCGCAAGTCGTCAACGTCGTGCCGCGTGACGTGCTCGAACAGCAGCAGGTCACCACGCTCGAACAGGCGCTGCGCAATGTGCCGGGCATTACCGTCGCAATCGGCGAAGCGAATGGCGGTGCGAACGGCGACCAGTTCCGCATTCGTGGATCGACGGCGAAAAACGATTCGTATCTCGACGGCCTGCGCGACTTTGGCGTGTATGCGCGCGATACCTTCAACACCGAAAAAGTCGATGTCATCAAGGGACCGTCGTCGGAAAATTTCGGCATGGGTTCGAATGGCGGCGCGATCAATAGCGAAAGCAAACTCGCGCATCTGGGTAATGCCGCGAGTATCGAAGGCATGATCGGAAATGGTCCGATGAATCGCGAAACGGCCGACGTCAATCGTCAGTTTGGCGACAGCACGGCATTTCGTGTGAATCTGATGCGCCAGGATCAGGACGAAGTAGATCGCAACGGTGTGAAGTCGAATCGCTGGGGCGCTGCGCTTTCTTTCGCCGCCGGGCTGGGAACGCCGACGACGTGGTACATGAATTACATGCACCAGAGCAACGACCGCACGCCGGACTATGGCCAGCCGCTGATCGGACGCACTTCCACGTCCGTGCGGCAACCGGTGGCTTCCGCTTTTGGCGTCGATCGCGCGAACTATTACGGTAAGGACACCGACCGCGACGTATCGAGCGCGGATATCTTCACGTCGCTTTTCAAGCACAAGATCGACGAGAAAACGTCGATCAGCAACGACACGCGCTTCGGCTATTACGAGCGCATGTTCAGTTCGACCTCGCCGTCGTGCGATCAGACTTGCGCGAATTCCTATTTCAACACCGGTGACGGGACCATCGTGCTCGGCTCGGGCGGCGGCCCGCGTTACAGTCAGCGCGATTTCGGCGTCGAGAATATGACGACGCTCGCCACGGCGTTCGATACCGGGCGGCTCAAGCACGATGTGCGTCTCGGTCTCGACATCACCTACGAAACGGATCATCGGCAGCAATACGCGTATTTGAAGCCGGATATGTCCGGCACGACGACCAAGATTCCCGGCACGCTGCTGCATCCGAATACGAGTTCGAGCAATTACATCGTCGGCATCGATCCGAAAGGCACGAACGACGTGCGTGATTCGTCGCTGACCAATGTGGGGATCTTTGCCAGCGATCGCGTGTATTTCACGCCGCATTGGTCCGTGCTCGGTTCGGTGCGTTGGGACTATTACGAGCAGTCGGCGCAACTCTCGACGCTGTCGACCGGTGTGACGTCGACGAATGTCAGCACCACGTCGAACTTCTTTAGCCCGAAGTTTAGTCTGATCTGGGAGCCGACCGAGTATCAAACCTATTACCTGTCGTATGGCTGGGCTTCGACGACGCCGTGGGCCGGGTCTATTTCCGCCGACGCGAATCCGTTGGGCGTGAACAGTACGACTGCCGCGAGCAATGCGCTGCGCAATCTCGATCCGGAGAAAACGAAAACGCTCGAACTCGGTGGCAAGATCGGTTTGCTCGGCGATCGACTCGGTCTGACCGGTGCGCTGGTTCGTACCGAAAAGAACAACACCTATTATGACGACGGGAGTGGCAATTTCGCCGCGACTGGCAACAAGGAACGCTATTACGGCGCCGAACTCGGTTTGACCGGCCAGATTACCCAGGACTGGACGACGTATCTCGGCTATATGTACCTGCACAGCGAGATTACCGATGCGACCACGAAAACCAATATCGGCAATCCGGTTCAGGGCGTGCCGACCAATTCGGCGACACTCTGGACCACGTACGATTTCACGCGACTGTTGCACGGCAGCGTGCCGGGTCATTTCATGATTGGCGGCGGCGTGACGTATCGCGACAGCATGTATATTCGCGACGATATGATGGCCAAGGTGCCGTACAGTTTCTCGCTCGACGCCATGATTGCGTACCAGTACAAGAACGTGCGTGTGGCGCTGAACGGGTACAACCTGACCAACCGCATCAATTACGACGAGTATTTCGCGGGCGAAAACGCGAACACGGCACGCGCGACGCCGTCCGCCGGACGCGCCGTTATTCTGAGCGTGAAGCTTTCCATGTAACCGACCGTGCGGGCGTGATCGTGTTTCAGGGCGATCACGCCGTACAGCGAGAATCGAATGATCGTGAAAATACCGAAACTGCTGAGTCAGGAGGAAGTCCGGTACTGCAGAAACGTGCTTGAGGCTTCTGAATGGATCGACGGCAAGGCGAGCGCGGGCGAACAGGCGCGCGATGTGAAGGACAATCTCCAGCTTGAAATCGGCTCCGAGCCGTTCGTGGAGTTGGGGGAGCGCGTGCTGCGCGCGCTCGGCCGCAATCCGTTGTTCAATTCGCTGACGATTCCGCTGCGTGTGCGCTCGCCCATGTTCAATCGCTACGACGTTGGCATGCATTATGGTCCGCACGTGGACGGCGCGATTCACAGCGTGCCAGGTGCGCCGCGTATGCGCGCGGATTTATCGTCGACGTTGTTTCTTTCCGATCCGGACGAATACGACGGCGGTGAACTGGTGATGCATCGTTTGCACAGCACCGAAGTCTACAAACTGAATGCGGGCGATCTGCTGGTCTATCCGACCGATGTCATTCACAGCGTCAGTCCCGTGACGCGCGGCACGCGCTGGGCGGCATTTTTCTGGACGCAATCGCTCGTGAAGTCGCAGGAGCAGCGCACTATTCTGCACGAACTGGATATGGCGATCGTGGAGATCAGAAAGCTGTTGCCGGACGCGCACCCCGCCGTCCTCGCGCTGACGAGCAGCTACCACAATCAATTGCGGCTGGCCTCGGAGTTGTGACGCGAGCTGGCCGATTTCCGGAATCGGTTGACAGCGCCAGGCGCCGACCGTTGCCTTTCATTTCCATTGGAGCGGACGTCTGAGCGCGTGCGCGGCGCGATGTGCCGTATTATGTCGCTGGGAAACGTTCTCAGTCCTTGCCGCTCACCGCCATGACAGAAACCGTGCATTTGCCGACCGGAGATTCCAGCGCGCCATTCGATGTGGAGTGGGACGCGGGCGATCTCGGTTGCGGCGAACTGCTGCTTAAGCTCCGTGTGAGACTGAGAACCATGCCGGGCAAAATCATCAGACTGATCGCACGGGATCGCGGCGCGATCGAGGATATCCCTTCATACTGCCGGATTACCGGGCATCAACTGCTGCTTGCTGAACCAGATAAAGGAATTTTTTTCATCAAGGCGAAAGGTTGATACTGTCTGTCATGGAAAAGCATTAGCCTTCGTTTATCCACTGTGCAAGAGAACCGGGAGAATATCGTGTCTGGAAAATTCGTGGTCAGTCTGACTCGAGCCAAAGACGACACCGACAGGGCGACGGTTGCCTTTGTCGTGGCGAACGCGGCCGTTGCCAGCGAGAAAGACGTTGTCGTTTTTCTGAATATCGAAGGCACGCGTCTCTCGCAATCCGGTTATGCGGACGATATTCACGAGTCCGGCTTTGCGCCGCTCAAGGAATTGATGACGAGCTTCGTCGACGCAGGCGGCAAGATCTACGTCTGTTCGCCGTGCTTCAAGAAGCGCTCGCTCGACGAAGACAAGCTGATTCCGGGCGCGAAGATCGTGGGTGGCGCCATGCTTGTCGAATTCATGAGCGAAGGTTGCCCCAGTCTCAGCTACTGAGGGCGGCCATGACATCTCTCCACACGTTCGCCGGGGCCGCCGGCGCTGGATTGTCACGTCCATTCTATTCGGATTCCATATTATCTTTCGAGACACGAGGCCGTCGCTCACGCCGAACCTGGTTACAGGTCTGTGCATCGCTGGTGCTGCTCGCACCCCTCGCCGCGCGCGCGGCGGATTCCGCACCTGCCCAGCAGGCTTCGTTTCGCACGGAGAACCAGTTGGTCGTCAAGGTGCCGCCTGGTGCGAAGCAGGTCCGCATCTGGTTTCCCGTCCCTCAGCAGACGCCGTGGAACGAGGTGAAATCGTTTAGCGTGGACTCGGCTTACCCCGTCGAGTATCGGCAGGATTCGTGGGGCAATCGGGTCGGTTATATCGACGTTGCGCAACCGAACACAGCGACGATCGACATCACGGAGCATTTCGACCAGACGCTCACCGAGCGCAAGACACATCTCGATCCGTCGAAGACACGTCCACTCACCGATGCGGAGCGCACTGCGCTACAGCGTTATTTGTTGCCGACGAGTTATGTCATCGTCAACGATGAGATCAAGGGCCTCGCGAAACAGATTGTCGGCGACGAGCAGAATCCAATACTCGCTGCACGTAAGCTCTACGATTGGACGCTCGATCACGTGACTTACTGGGTGGAATATCCGGATCGAATGAAGCCTTCGGATTTCGGCAGCACGGACTTCTGCCTGCAGACGAAGAGTGGAAATTGCACGGACTTTCACTCGCTGTTTTCGTCGCTCGCGATGGCGGACGGCATTCCGACGCGGATGGTGTATGGCTCGCTGCTCAAACCGACACTCGACGGCGTGAAAGTCGATGCGAGCTATCACTGCTGGATCGAGTTTTACGCGCCGAATTACGGCTGGATTCCACTCGACGTGTCGCTCGCGAATGTCTACGGCAAGGAATTTCCGCTCACGGATCAGAACCGAACGCTGGTCGAGCGGACCACGGCGACCGGCTATCACGGGCTCGACAAGAGCAAGATCGACTACTACTTCGGCAATCTCGACGACCGCCGCTTTTCGTGGTCGACCGGACGCGACCTGATGATGCAGCCGCCGCAGCAGGATGGGCCGGTCAATTCGCTGGCCACGCTTTATGTCGAAGTGGACGGCAAGCGTTACACCGGCTGGACGCGCAAACTGACTTATACGCAGACGTCCGGCAAGAGCGAATGACGCTGGCCGGTGCGCATGCGCGCCGCGCGAGTACCGGTCGATAACGGCGGGACACGCTCGCCTGCGCCGAAATTGGTGCAGGTGAGCGACTTCGAAGAAAAGCGGGGCATCAGCATGATGGAATCGTCTTCACAACACGCGTATGAACCGGCCGTCAGTTTCGATGGCGGCGATCTCGATTGCGGAACCGGCCTGCTGCTGTTGATTCGCAAACATATCGACCCGCTTGAGCGCGGCCAGTTGCTGGAAATCCAGTCGACGGAGACTTCGGTCGAATCGGATCTGCCGGCCTGGTGCCGTATGACGGGCAACGAACTCGTGTCGTGGACGAAAGACGGCAAGCGCCGGAGTTTTCTGGTGAGCAAGGGCGCGTTCGCGAGCGGTGCGATGCAGGCAGGGCGAATCGACGAGGCGCAACAGCGCGAAACGCGTCAGCATGCGTCGATTCAGGTCGTGCCCGTTGCGATTCCGGATTCCTTGCCCGCGCCGTCACCGGCGCCGTCGATCCGTCCTTTGTCGGTGATGGGAATCGGGAGCTGGCCGCGACCGCGATGGATGCTTCAGGCGCTGCACGATCATATCGAGGGCCGACTCGACGACGCGGCTTTTCAGGCCAGCGCCGACGACGCCGTGCAGCTCGCGATCGCCGCGCAGTTGCGTGCGGGCGTCGATGTGGTCACCGACGGCGAACAGCGGCGCGACAGTTACGCGAGTTTTGTCGGCGGACTGCTCGACAACTGCCAGCTGATTCCGCTGACCGATCTGTTGCCCTATGTGGATGATCCACAGGCGTTTGAGCAGGAGTTGCGAGCGCTCGATGTACCGGCGTCCGATGTGCGGCATCCGGCTGTGTTCGGGCCGCTTGGGCGCAGCAAGCCGCTCGCGGTGCACGAGATGACCTACGCGCGCAGTTTGACCGCGTTGCCGGTGAAAGTCGCGCTGCCCGGTCCGTATCTGCTGACGCGGACGATGTGGATGGAGTGCGTTTCCGACCGCGCCTACGCAAGCCGCGAAGCGCTCGCCGCGGACGTCGTGCGGATACTGCGGGAAGAACTCGCCGCGCTGCTCGCGCAAGGTGCCGCGCTCGTGCAATTCGACGAGCCGGTTTTGTCGGAGGTGGTGTTTTCCGGCACGACGAGTCAGCGCAGTTTCATGTGTGGCGCGCTTTCGGAAAAGAGCGATCCGCAATCCGAGCTGGCGTTTGCACGAAGCCTGCTGAATGCCGTGGTGGATGGCTTCCCGATCGATCGCGTTGCCGTACACATGTGCCGGGGTAATTGGACGACTGACGAAAGCAAGGCGATGACGGGGGATTATCGTCCGCTCGTCGATACGCTGGCGGCGTTGAATGTCGGCACGCTTTTTCTCGAACTCTGCACGCCGCGCGCCGGCGAGATGGCACTTCTCAAAGGCTTGCCTGACTGGCAGCGTATCGGCGTGGGACTCTGCAATCAAAAGCACGCGCATGTCGAATCGCTCGACGCGGTGTTGCTCAAGGCAGAGGAGGCGATCGGCCTGTTCGGCAAAGAGCGAGTGCTGTTCAATCCGGACTGTGGCTTCGCGACGTTCGCCGACGCGCCGGTGAGTGGCGCCCAGATTGCGGAAGCCAAGTTGCGCACGCTGGCAGAGGCCGCCGCAATTCTGCGGGAACGGTATGGCGTTTGATGTCGAGGTTTGGCGCGCTAGTGTTATCGATCGAGGCGCTCGTTCGGTCGCTCGTCGGCAGGTTGGGTCGATTGCGTTTCAACAGGTTCGATGAAGGCAGAAAGACCCGTCTCCGATTCTTGTTGACGTGAGAGCAGGGCCAGCAATTCAGGGCGCAGTCCATCGCCGCGCTCGGCTGCCAGCGCATGAAGCGAGAGTAGATGCAGCATGGTTCAGCTCCTTTGACTTGACGGCTTCGATCAACGCACAAGCACATCGGCAGGTTAGGACGGAGAGCGGTCATCGGCTCTCCGTTTTTTGCTTTCTATTTCTGGTGGCTAATCACGGCTGCGAATCCGGGTCTTAGGGGCGATTGCGGGTAGCGAGTTCGACAGGCAACGCGCGCAAAGCAAGAAGTTGGGCTTTGTGCAGTTGTCTGTCGCTGTCGCGCCCGACGAATATCTTCAGCATGGCGTGTCCATCGGCATTGATGAACCAGATGGACGCGGTGTCGACGCCCATGAAGCGACGTTCGACAAATGCGATGTGTTTGCAGCGGTCCGAGCGAATGTGCCCCTTCAAACCTTGGTCACCCTGAAGATTGAAGAAGCCGCGTGCATGTTGGCCGCGAGGTAAGGCGCCTTGATATTCGAGAATCAAATCGTCGTTATGGATAAGCGTGGTCACATCACCCCAATTGCAAACGTTCGACCAGACCGCGTCAAATAATCCGCCGTCCAGAATGTGAGTTTGAGGAAGAAGTCGAATCACCTGCAACGGCGTGACCGAATAGGTACGTGCAATGTCTTCGACAGTGCCGTCTGGGCCGGTCGCCAGGAAATCGATCAGTGCTTGGGTGTTATGCATTTGCGAAATCGCTATGGAGCGTTGTCAGTTGAGGAACCAGGGTCTGTAGCGCCTGCAGCAGATTGTTGCCCCAGAAGCGGCCTTCAGGCGTCAAGGTAAAGCGCGGGCCTTCGCGATTCATGAGGTCGCATTGTTGCCATTGGTCCAGGAGGGGAGCGAGCGCCGCGGGATTTTCGACAATACGGCTCAGGTCGTAGCGTCCCGCTTCAATGCCGCCCTGGAGATCGAGACGCCAGCGTTGTTCGCCGTTTGCGTGGGTCATGGACATGATGGGCTTTCGTCCTTCGTCCAGTTGCGCAAAGTAAGTGTTGATGTCTGGCGCAATCATGTACGAATAGCCATCGAGATTGCCGCCCGCGCCGCTACCGAACGCAAGGCAATCCGCGCCCTGCTTGATCAACAGGTTGTAGGTGTTGCGCTCACGCGTGGTTCGCGCCCAATGGCTATTGCTGAGTTGATGCCACCCGTTTGTGGCGAGCAGCCGTTCGCCCTCGATGTAGAAGTCGCGACGCGCAGCGAGATCCGGAAGCGTGATGCGCTGGCTGTCGACGGCTTTGGCCAGCGGAGTCGAAGGCAGCAGGTTCAGCGAATAGAGATCCACGCCATCGAGCCCAAGATCGCGAACCAACGTCAGATCTTCGATCCACGATTCGTGAGTTTGTCCTGGCAACCCAAAGATCAGATCGCAGACAACGGCGGCGCTGTCTCGTCTGATCAGTTTGCGAAGAAAAGCGAGCGCTTCTTCGCTGGTTGCTCGACGTCCCAAACGTCGTCGGATCAGGGTGTCGAAAGTTTGAATGCCGATTGAAAACCGGTTTGCGCCCGCGTCGATGCAGGCGTCGACACGATCGTCGTCGAAATTGAGGACGCGGCCTTCAACGGTGATCTCGCAGTCCGGCGCCAGCGGCAAGCAGCGCCGCACGGCGCTGATCAGGCGGTGTAACTGTTCCGCGCGCAGCGCAGAGGGCGTTCCGCCGCCAAAGTACACGGCGTGAACCGGCGCGCTCTGATGAAGCGCGCACGCTGCTTCCCGTTCAATTTCGCGGATCAGGTAATCGCAGTACTTTTCCATTACGTCATCTTCGAGACGATTCTGGTAAAAGCCGCAAAACCTGCAGCGTGTCGCACAAAATGGAATGTGCAGATAGACGAGTCGCTTGTTTGCGGGCAGGCGACGGTCGCAGAGCGTTTGCCACTGCGCTGAAATGTCCCGCGCTGGTATCTTGTTCTGAGCGCGCCAGGGCATGATGGCCGGGCGGTTCCCGAACGGCATGCCGTGATCCGCAGCGTAAAATTTTTCGATGTCTGGCGTCATGCGAGTTCTGCTTTTTCGAAGAAGTCGATGAGTCACAATAATTGAGAACGTTTCTCATTGATTGTGTGCCTCCCGCCTGTTCTGAGCTATGTCAATTTTGTGCTGTGGATTAGTGGCGGTGGTGCGGGGGCTTTTCTGCGCATCATCTGACTACGGAAGATCTGCGGTGAAATTTTCCGTAATTATGTTTATCTTTTTAATATGTGGAATGCTAAATATTTTTCATCGAGTGCGTATGTCGCAAGCGACATAATGCTGCTGACAATCGCGGTGCAAACATGATGACAATACCTGCAACTCCGAAAGATCCGATCGTTGGCGTTCTCGATGTGTTCAATTCCAATGATCTTGTTGCACTTTGCGACGGCGGACATGGTTGTGAACAGGCCTATTCTTTCAGGATTTCGTTGCTCCGAGACAGCCGGTTTTCCACCATGGTCAACGACATCGTTGTGGAAAGCGGGAACGCGCTCTACCAAAGCATGATGGACCGATTCGTTTCAGGAGAAGATATACCGCATCGAGAATTGCGCAAAGTTTGGCAAAATACGACGCAACCTCATGATGTGTGGGATCGACCGATCTTTGAGGGCTTATTTCGCGAAGTGCGCGATTTGAATATGGCGTTGCCCAGAGATCGCCAGATTCGCATTCTGCTGGGCGATCCACCGATAGATTGGTCGAAGATCGATAACGCTGCCGAGTTCCATCAGGCGTGGAACGCATTGGAAGACCGCGACATGTTCGCGGCAAAGATGATTGAACGGGAAGTGCTGGTAAAGCAGCGCCGCGCTTTGATCATCTACGGCGGTATGCACCTGCTAAGGGAGAGACTCTTCTGGCAGTCGAAAGATGAACGTATTGCCGAATCACAGTCCGTTCCGTTTGAAGATTCAATCGTGTCTTTGCTGGAAAGAAAGGGCGCGGATATTTATTCCATCTGGACGCCGGTGTTCGTCGATATCACGACTTTTCAGCCGGACATCTGTTCGTGGCAGATCCCGAGTCTTGTTGACATTCAAGGTACGCCTCTCGGTGAGGCAAGCTTCCGGTCGTATTACCCACACGCCATGTTCACCAGGCTAGACGGCAAGATGGTGGAGATTTACGTCGATACCGAACGATCTCCTGTCATGGAGGAGCAATTCAACGCGATCCTTTACCTGGGGCCACCATCGAATTTGACGTGGAGTCAAACTTCTCCTGCACTGGCCGCTGATCCGGAATACATCAAGATGCGATCAGAGAGACTGGCGTGGTTCGGTCAGCCGCTTTGATATATCCGATTGTCGTTGATGTTCGCGACAGTGCGGAATGTCGTTTGTGGGCCGACGATCGCTAACCGATTTTGGTTTGGCATCACGTAGATCCGAGGGAACCGAAGTTAGGTATGGCTAATTAGCAACGCAGCCGGATATCGGCGCTATGAGCTCCTGGCTGAGCGCTTGCGCTGTACCGGCTGGTCGTTTCCATCGATGCTTTCTTTCAGGCGCCGAATTAGCTCAAGTACCTCCGGCCTTCGCTCCTGCTTACTAGTGACGATGTAATTGGCGAGCGGATTCGTGACAGTACGCCGATCTAATCGAACGAGTTTGCTTCCTTGTAGCCGGGTCGCTGCAATGGGCAGTCGCGCCAAGGCGATCCCCAAACCTGACTCCGCTGCAGAGAGGACGAGTGCGTAATCTTCGAATCGCCGGTCGTGCTGCCGCCCCTTGAGCGAGACGTCATGGCCGTCGAACCACGCACGCCACCCCGTCAAATCCGAATCGTGCAGCAGTGGGTGAGCGAGTATTCCATCGGGATCATTCGCCTTTATTTTGGCGGCGATATCGGGATGCGCGACGGGGGAAAGCGTTTCGGGAAATAGCAATTCAGCGTGGAGCCCAGGCCAGTTTCCGCGACCATAGCGAATCGCCAGATCAGCCTCGCCGCCCACAATATCGACATTGCGTGAGCCGACATCGAGTTGTATTTTGAGTGGATTCGGGCCGGCCTCAAGTTTGGCGAGTCGGTCGAAGAGCCAAAGCTGGGCGAACGACGATACAACGCTCACTCGCACCAGTCTTGCGACGGCGCGCGTACGCCATTGGTCGGCCGCGACATCGATGATATCGAAAGCCTGGAGCACTTGTCCGACAAAGCGTTGCCCATCTGGTGTGAGCACGACGCCGCGCCCGTGTCGCTCGAAAAGCCGCACGCCGAGCCAATTTTCGACAGCTGCAACCCTTCGGCTAATAGCCCCATGCGTGATGCCACTGGCGGTTGCTGCCGCACTGAACGATCCCGCGTGAGCAACCAGGCAGACAGTCTCGAGATTGGCAAGCGGTGGACGAGCTTTTGGGATGTGCTTCAAATTCACACCTCGTTGTCGAACTGTGCGCTAGCTTATCAGAGAGTCTAGCCCACACAATATGGGCTTCCGATCCTTTTTCGGCTTACGGAGGCTCCATGAATGTCTCGTCGGCGCTCGTCGCCATACTCACGGCACTTCTGCTCGGCGCGATAAGCCCGGGACCAAGCTTTATCCTCGTTGTCAGAAGTTCGCTGGGATTGTCACGGCGTGACGGACTTGCCACCGCAATCGGTATGGGCCTTGGGGGAGTCTGCTTCAGTGGTGTCGCGCTGGCGGGCCTCTATACACTTTTGAACAGCGTGGAATGGCTATATAGCGGACTGAAGATGGCCGGGGGCGCTTATCTGTTGTATCTCGCCCTGAAGATCTGGCGCGGTTCATCGGAGGCTATTGTGATTGACCGTAGTGGAGATGCTGCTGGGCCAAGTCTGGGTCGATCATTCTGGACTGGATTGACCACTCAGCTGACCAACCCCAAAACCGCCATTGTTTACGGAAGTATTTTCGCGGCCTTATTGCCGCAGCATCCGCCGTCGTGGTGCTACGTTGCGCTGCCTCCGCTCGTCTTTGCTGTAGAGGCTGGGTGGTACGCTACAGTGGCAGTCTGTTTTTCCGGTCAGGGACTTCGAAACCGCTACCTGAATTCAAAGGTCTGGATCGACCGTTGCGCATCGACTGCAATCGCTGCGCTCGGATTGCGTTTGATACTCAGTGTATATAGACGCGCTTAGAGCGTGTTGGGTCGGCTCGTCCACTTCGCAGCCATCAACAGGGCACCTGTCACGCTCTAGACAGCACGCGATCGCGGTATTGGTGAGAACCACAATTCCAGCAGCCATCAGGCAACCGGAACCAAAGGCCAGTGGCCGCGTTCGGCCCGCTCCCGCAGATCCAGACTATTGTCGAATCTGTGAATAAACCCGCGTATTACGTAGCGTCCCGTCAGGTTCCACTCGCGAATTGCGTAGAACGCCTTCAAGCGTCATGCCGATTCGCTCACACAATCGCCATGCATTCGGGTTCAGATCGTCGGTGAAAGCTTCCACGCGATGGGCCGCGAACGCGGTGAAGGCGAGATCGGCGATTGCGCTAACGGCTTCGCTGATTAAGCCTTGTTTAGTCCAGGCGGTTCGCCCCCACCAGCCGGCCTCGAACGTGCCGGCTCTCCAGCGTGGGTTATGAAGTCCACCACATCCGACCAATTCACCGGAATCGCGCAGCAGGAAGAGAAAAGGAAAATCGCGACGCGCGATGAAGTTCGACGCGCCAATCCGGCAAAAGGTTTCCGAGGCTTCAACGGAGGGATCCTCCATCGCCCACGGCAAAGACGCTGGAAACGCGCGTAACGCTTCCAGTGATTCAACAGTCGCCTCGAAGACTTGCTGGCCGTCACCCTGTCGAGGAGCGCGAATGACGAGTCGCTCGGTGTAAATCGTATCAGGTAGATCTAACAGGACAGGCTGCATGGAGACGGTTCCAGTAGAAACAGAACGATGGCTGTTCAGCGATGATTGTCGACGATCTGGAAAGCGATGTCGAATGATCGAAATTGGTCGGCAACCGACTGATGCGTTTCAAATGAGCCGATGCGGTATCGAAGTAACGCGTTCGGCCGAGTTGAAACTAAAGGGGACGGTCGCGCTACATCGCAGAGGTCGTTCCGCTCGGTGAGCATTTCAGCTTGGCACGATCGTTACGCGCGGCCAACGCTGTTGATATTGCTTTTGGTGAATTCTCTCCAGGCCGTTTTCGGCCCGCTTGCGTCAGCACGTCGCTCGGCCTCCGCGTGACGCAAGCGATCGCCTCGACGATTAACTCACGAACTGCACCATCGGACCAGCGCTAACCACGAGCTTGCAGAACCATCCAGACAAAAATCATGTTGACTGCCGCATGCATCAGAATGGAGATCAGCAGACCTCGGGTTTGCTTTGCCAATGTCCCGGCGATGATGGCTAGTACGAAGAGATACCAGAACGTCTTCGCGTTATAGTGCATCGCGGCGAAAACGGCTGCCTGGATGATATTCGCCCATCCGAAGCTGATGTGGCGTGACAGACCGCCTAACAGGCAGCCGCGAAACACGAATTCCTCGATTACCGGGACCGCAACGCAGACAACCAGTAACGTCAGGGGTAGTCCGCCGATAGCATGGGCGCCGTGGACAAGTCCGACCTGCCAGTCCTGACCTAACCAGCCGGTAGCGTGCCTGTGCACTCGCCACAGTGTGCCCACGACGTCGACGGCGACGAACAGGACAGGGGCGATAAACCAGCGTTTATTCCACGTGCCATATCCAGTCCATTCCCGGGCACTTTGTCGCCTGGCTATCCACGCAAGCCCAATGGTTGCGAACAGCAAGCTCCACATATGAGTTACCGCTACGCGAGTTTCCCAGTCGACGTGGGAAACGCCCGGAACGTTGGGCGTCAGCGTGACGGTCCCGGAACGTAGCGCGCCACCAAAATAGAGCGAAAGTATAAACACGGCGAGCGCAAGCCATGCATGTCTCATTCCCAGCGTGGAGAAGATCGGCGTTGACGGCTTTCCTATGCGTTGCCTGACGACTCCACGATAATGCGCGGGAAAGAGAATTAAACCGGGCAAGCAGATCGTGAATAATGCCGACATGAGGATAGCGGCTGTGAGCGGAAACAGGTCGCCACGAAACAGGTATGAAGGTTTGAGGCTGAGTAGATGGAGTTGAGCCGAGATGAGTGCCGCCGCATGGCCGCTCGTCTTGTATTGATCAAGCAGGATTTCGGCGACTTGCGCTGCATTATGGTTGTCGTACGCTACATCGAGTCTTAGCTGCGTGTATTGCGGCGTTTTGATCGAAGCGACGGAAGCTTTGTCGAGGACAGCTTGTGCGCCGGCGGAGTCTCCAGAATGCTCCAGTACGCGTGCAACCGTGTACGCAGCTATTTGCAGTCCAGCGGCTTGTGCACGATGCAATTCGTTAAGCGCGGCCTTTCCCGGAAGCAGGTCAGTGGCCAGGTTAATTCGGCCGATCTCTTGCCACTCGCTTTTCGGAACCGGCGAGCTCGTCAGGAGCGAGATGGCTGCATCCGTGTGGCCCGAACTGGCCAGATACCGTATCGCTTCCGTTACCTGCATGTTGGTGGGATCCAGCTTTGCGGCAGTGACCGCTTCCTCGCCGGCTTGTTTGATTTTCTTTTGCGTTGTATAGGCACGCGAGAGGCTTGCATGCAGACGTGCCTGCTGCACGGCTGACCAGGCAGCGGATTTCGCGAGATAGGGCGTGCCATATTTAATTACCTTGTCGCCATAGCTGTGCTCGAGAATGAAAAGCGTCGCCTCCGGTTGTGAGGGGAATTGTTTCTCGAGCATTGAAAGGCATGCATCGTAATCAGTGGAAGCGGCTTCGGCCCATGGCAGGTCGTCGTTAGAACTGAATTGCAGGATGAAGGTGCACTGCGCGACGGCGAGTTCCGTGTCCTTCGGGTGCGCAACGAGCGCATTTCGGTAGGCCGTGAGTGTGTGCTCATACGATGCTTGCGCATTCTTTTGCACCAGATCCGCTGCCTTGGTGGGAGAGTGGAGCGTGTCGATCGGAATTGAGGTGGGAGCGACTGCCTGAGCGTGTGCGGCGATGCCGTTTGAGAGCCATCCCACGACGAAGATCAGCGAGAACAATAGATAGCGGACGGTGTAATTCATGTTTTGATTTTTCTGGGCGGCAGAATCGTAGCGACCGCTATGGCAATTTTCAGGGCAGGGCGGTCGCGCCTCGTTTCGGCACTCGTCTGGCAGCGTCAGGACGTTTTCTTTCGGTGCAACGCAAGAAACGCGTCGAGCAAGGTTGTTGCGAGACTTTGTTTTAACGACGTCGGGCTGAAGGAGGATTGATCGGTGCCGCCGTTTATTCGCCTGATCGCCGCGGTGACAGTGGATGCATGGTTATCCGTGCTGGTTTTCGGAATGACGAGCGTGACTTCCGATGCGGTGGTTACGACAAAATTGTTCTGGCCGTTCGGTGTGTAGGCCGAGAACGTTGAAGCGAGAGGCGCACTGTCACTCGATCCAGCATTTGAGAAATGCTCGACCATGCGCTGAAGGAATGAAAAATTGGCCGTGTGATTAAAGGAGAACCCGGGGTCAAGCTCGAAGTTCAGGAACCCCTTGTCGAATTGCGTGCTGCGAATCGACTGGCCGCTCAGTATATTGCTGGCCGATGCGGAGTCATCCGGCGTAAAGCTATACGTTAGTGCTTGCCCTTCTTCGTTGAAACTTGCGCCAGGGGAGTTGGAGCTGATTTGCGCGCTGCCGAACTTCCGATACATGCCCATATCGGTTGCGAGGTCATCGACATATCGCAAGTCGACACCTTGCGACTGGGCGTATGAATAGACGCTCGAGAGGAAATCCCGGTCGTCTTGCGTCAGGAAGTCGACTGGATCGGCCGCCATCGTCGACTTGGACAACTCGGTTAGATAGGGCGTCGCGCTTGAACTGGACGTCATAAACAGACGCGACAGCATGATTGCCTGACCGCTGATAGAAACCGCGCTGTCCTGGGCGGACGTTGAAGCGGAAGCGTTTGTCGCGGGCACGGATGAATTCGCGCTGCCGGGCACCGAAGCCTCTGGCGAGGTCGTTTGATAGGACGAGTTGGACGTCAAACTGGAGACGTCTTTGGCACCCGTGAGATTTGAAATCACGCTTTCTCCTGAAGCATCTAGCTCCGCCAGTCGACCGTTGGGTTTGCAGAAGAAGTACGACCTCTTCGACTCGCTCGCTCAAGGTTTCGACGTCTCAGCCGGCAATGTAAGAGACGATGCGCTCTCCGAAGTCTTACCTATTTGTATTATTAATATCGGCATAGCTTTCAGAATATTTAGAATTCAATCGGCATAACTTGTTCGATCAATACCTAAGTATTTGATTGATTGAGTTTTTTGTTTGTGACTTTCGTGAGCGGGCTTGCTTTCAACAATGCCGCGAGCAGCAACAGCTAGTCGACCGCTAATGGCAGCGGGAGATTAATGCAATTCGCATTAATTCAGGCGGTGTTGAACTAGGCCGACTGGCGGAGTGCAACACGGTGCGGTCATGAATGGTTTTTGACGATTGAACCCGTCTAGCCACGAGCGATTGAACGAAACGCGCACGCTTCTTCATTCACGAATTCAACGCTGGCGCCGCGTCCCTATCACGACATTTTCTGCACCCATTGACTGCGCCAGGCCGGCGCATCGAACGGCTCGGAAAAATACTGGGTTTCGTGCACGACCTTGCCGTTGCGGAATTCCATGATGCTGACGGTCAAGGCGTCGCGATCGTTGTACGTAATCGTGTACTCGGTAATCCACAGGTCGCCGTTGCCTTGCATTCGTCTCACATCGAAGCCCGATGGCCGGGCGGGATGTGCATCGCGTAGTGCCTGCAGATTCACCCGGCCGATGATGCGCTCGCCGGATTGCGGGTAGTCGCAGATTGCGTCGTCGGTGTAGATCTGGTGCTCCGCTTCCAGGTCGCCGTCCGCCGACGCCTGCCAGTGTGCATTCAGTGCGTCGACGATGGCTTGATCGTTCATGGTTTGCCTCCGAACGGAAGTTCATAAACGTCCCGCTAATGGGCGAGCGAGGTTTGGCCTAAGCGATTGTTGCCGATCATAAACGCGATATCGAACGACCGCTGCCGGCCAGGCATCCCCCTCGCCGAACAATCGCGAGCGGGATGCACTGCTTATCTGCGCCAAGGCTTCACATCGTCAAACGCGGCGATAGGAAAAAGCGCAGACAACCAACCACGACGCAAGCCCGAGCGTTTCCACTACAACTCCGCGTCAGAAGTCAGCTGTCACAGAAAGCCATGCCATCAACGGCGCTGCGCCGATCACATATCCCGAGGGATTGGCTTCCCAATAACGATGATTGAGCGCATTCGTCACCGTGCCGCGAAAGACGAGCGGAATATTGCCGGCTTTCGTCGCGTATCGGGCGCCGAGATCCAGCCTCGTCCACGAGGGAACCGACTGTTGATTCGCTGCGTCGACAAACGTACTGCCGGTATAGATAACCCGGGACGTCAAAGTCAGGCCATTGATATAAGGCACATCCCACTCGGTACCCAGCGTCACCTGGGTTTTCGGCACGCCGATCGCGAACTTTCCATCGGTCGCTCCACCGGCCGTATGAGTCTGGCGAGCATCGAAGAACGTGATGCCACCCAGCAGTCGAACGCGTCGCGTGATTTCGCCATAAGTGGTCAATTCAAGACCACGATTGCGCTGCTCGCCGTTCAAACTGTAGATGTGTGTGGTCGGATCGGTGATGCCGTTCGGCACCTCGATCTGAAACGCGCTAACGCCGAAGCCGACACGTCCAAAATCGAATTTGGTCCCAATTTCGTACTGTTTCGATTTGAACGGCGCGAACACATCGCCGGAGTTCACCGCGGTCGAAGGCGGCGTCGGACCGGGCGTCAGTCCTTCAACATAATTCGCGTAGAAAGAAAATTGCTGGACCGGCCTGATCACCAGCGCAATAGCGGGCGTGAAAACGCCGTCATTGTATTGGCGCGTGACTTGCCCTGTGGTACTCGAGTAGCTCTTTGAATCGACATGCTGCTCGCGTCCGCCGAGCGTGAGTTGAACGAGGTCATCGTGCCACGACAGCGTATCCGCGAGCGCGATGCTGCTCATCGTCAGATCGGTGGCTTTCGATTCCGGGTACGACGAGGTAACTGCGGTCGAGACGCGAACCGGCGAGTAGATATTGCTGACGTAATCCGCGTAAGAGGTTTGCCCAAGTTTGTAGACCTGGTTTAACGCGTTCGCACTCAGCGTCACTTCGTGATCGATCGGGCCGGTCGAAAAGCGGCCGCGCACGCCGACCTCACCCGTCACCGTGTCATATTGGCCTTTCTGGAAGGCATTAGAAGTGATTTTGACGTCGCCCGCATCGTTCAGAATCGTGCCGCCGTTTGTTTCGCGCTTGTCGAAGTGAAACGTATTGGCGCCAATTGCCGCGAATACCGTGACGTTATGGGTCAGGTCATATTCGCCACGCACCATGCCCGTTGTGCTTTGCGAGTTGGAAAAATCGTATGACTGACTGAGATTCGTACGTGGATCCGGTGCAGCCGGAACGGCAATGCCGGGCGTGATTGCGTAGCCACGTTCCTGTGCATGGGTATGGTCGTTTTGATAGATGAAATCGCCGGACAGACGGAAGCGGTCGCCTCGATAATCGAGGCCGAGCGACACGTCGCCGCTGCGCGTCGATTCACCATCATATGGCGTCGAGCCGCCGTCGAGCGACGCGTTGAAACGCACACCGAATTGTTTGCGATCGCCATACCGTCTGCCGATATCGACGTGCCCGCCAAATACCGCATCGGACGAATAATCGGTCGTCAATTCTGTGAGCGGATCATCGCCTGCACGCTTCGTCACGATATTCACGTTGCCGCCGACTCCGCCACCTGGCGCCATGCCGTAGAGAAATGCGCCGGGGCCTTTAAGAATATCGATGCGCTCCACCGAGTCGATGCCCACACGCCAGTTGGGAACGAGCCCATAGAGTCCATTTAACGCGACATCACTGTTCGCGACGCGCAGTCCGCGAATCGTGAATGCGTCATAACGGTTACTCGCTCCAATCGATGCACGTACCGAAGGATCGTTGGCGAACAGGACATCGGCAATACTGCGGGCCTGTTCGTCGGCAATTTTCTTTTGGGTATAACCGGTGGTGCTGAAGGGCGTATCCATCAGGTCTTTTTGACCGAGCATGCCGACCTGTCCGCCGCTTGCCACCTGGCCTCCTGCATAAGCGGGCAGCGGTGCATCGGGGTTATATGCCTGGCCTTTGACCGACATTGTGGGGAGTGTGCCGCCGTTCGCTGCGCTATCCGACGTTTGCGTTGGCGAGGGCTGCAGAACCCACGCGCCGTTTGCGAGTTGAACGGCTGCGAGTCCCGTGCCCGAAAGCAGGGCCGCAAACGCGGCGTGCTGCGTATAACGGCCGTGGATGCCGTTCGACGTTTTGCCGCTGGTTTGCTCCGGCGTAAATGTCAGCAGCAGATTCGCGGAGCTGGCGAAATTTCGAAGCGTGGTGGCCAGCGGACCGGCCGGGATATCGTAGGTTTGCTCGTTCGGGGACGCCGTCTGCGTTGCGGTCGGTTCAGCGGCCTCGGCGGCGGTCACACCGGTGAGCGCGATGGCGCAGATGGCGACGGCAACAGCATGCGTGAGCGGCCGCAAAGCCGGCGTCCTCAATTCGCCTCCCGATTGATCCCTGCAAGTAAATAGCTGGCGCCCGTCGCTCGACATGATTTCCCCATGATCTGGAAGTTAAAAATAAAGTCCTCATGGGATAGGTGCCGCGAGAAACGAAATCGGGCAGAAAATTTTCGAATTTTTTTGAAGGCGTGCTGAAATCGGCGCTGAATACGGGCGAGTGGGATGGCGTCGTCGTCAATGAATATCGGCTGACGACGCGCCAAAAGCCGAGATCAGGACGCGGCTTCCACCGTGACCCAATAGCGGGTCAGTCGGCCGACTCGAACCGGCAGCACGGTGGGAAGCGTATCCAGAATGCGATCGGTGTTCTCGAGCGGGAACACGCCGGAGAAGCGGAGATTGGCCACGCGGGGATCGCAACGCACGACGCCGGATCGATAACGGGCCAGTTCCTTCAGGAAGTCCTGGAGGCGCATCGCATCGGCAATGATCTGTCCGCGTGCCCACGCCGAATCCTGTTCGAGTAGCGGCGAGGCGCCGCCGATATCGTTTCGCGTGAACGTTGCGCGTTCACCGGCGTGAACGATCCGTCGATTGGCAGGCGCCGCAAAGGGCTGCACTTCGACCGCGCTTTGCAGCACGGCAACCTCCGTCTGATCGTCGCCCTGCCGCACGGTGAAGCGCGTACCCAAAGCGCGAATCTGTCCTTCTCCCGTTTCGACGACGAAGGGGCGCGCATCGGCGACGCCGTTCACCAGCGCATGGCCCGTGACGATCATCATTTCGCCCGCGATCAGGCGCACGACGCGGCGTTGCGAATCGAAGCGCACATCGATGGCGCTGTTCGTATTCAACAGAATCCGCGAGCCGTCGTTGAGCGCGATCGTGCGCTGCTCGCCGGTCGCCGTGCGATAGTCGGCCATCTTGCTCTGCCAGGTCGTCGTGCGCGTGACCAGCGCGCCGCTCACGCCGCCCACGCCGATTACGCCGCCCCAGACCAGCACGTTGACGACGCGCCGACGGCCCGGCGTCTTGACGCCCGAATAGGGCGAAAGCGATTGATACGCTGCCGGCGTGTCCAGCACCTTCAGGCGGCCGCTGACCGCTTCAATATGCTTCCACGCGCGCTCGTGATCCGGTTGCGCCGCGCGCCACGCCTGCAGGCGCGCGAGGTCCTCCGGCGTCGCTTCGCCGGACATCAGCAAGGTGATCCATTTCGCCGCTTCATCGGCAACGGCTTCGCTGATCGGCAGACCGCCTGCCAGCGGGACCGTAGGTGAGTGAGCGATGCGAGGCATACGAGTCACTTTAAAGAGCGGCTTTAAATAATCACGCTGCCAATGCGAAAAGACATTGGCGGTTGGCGCGAGTCAGATATTGCTTGACCGAACTGGTGGACACCTTCAATCGCGCGGCGATCTCCGCGTAGCTCAGTTCTTCCAGGTGGGCCAGCAGGAAGGCCTCTCGCACCTTCGGCGGCAGACCGGCCAGCGCATCGTCGATCTGCTTGAGCGCTTCGAGCGCCAGCGCCAGCACTTCCGGCGAAGGCGCAAGTTCCTCGGGCATCGCCGCAAGCATTTCCAGGTAGCTGGTTTCGAGCAGTTGATGCCGATGACGATGGGCCATCAGCCGTCGAGCGATGGTGATGAGAAAGGGCCGAGGCTGGATAATTTCCGACGCGGTGCCCGCCGTGATCACACTGACAAAGGTGTCCTGAGCGATATCGGCGGCGTCCCAACGATTTTCGGCGCGCTTGCGCAGCCACCCGAACAGCCAGCCATGATGCTCGCTGTAGAGTGCCTGGACGTCTTCATGCAAGGGCATTTCGTTGGAAGCCATGCGGAACCGGCCTCCCATCGAAGGCGCTATACTGTCATGTTAATGAGAATTATTCGCAATAATAAACTGCCAGGGCGAAAGGGCGCAAGCGTTTTGAAAAACTCGGTGAATAGCAAAATCAAGTCGCCAGATAGTCGATCACCCGGCGGAATATGAAGCGATTCAAAGCAATTCAGGCAAAGCGACCGCCAGTAA
Organism: Paraburkholderia sp. Ac-20347; assembly: GCF_017104805.1. Taxonomy (NCBI): domain Bacteria; kingdom Pseudomonadati; phylum Pseudomonadota; class Betaproteobacteria; order Burkholderiales; family Burkholderiaceae; genus Paraburkholderia; species Paraburkholderia sp. Ac-20347. Next base: position 43,457 of record NZ_JAAGPN010000013.1, read on the forward strand.
CGCAAAGACCTCCTCCTGCGCGAAACAGAACGCAAACGTTCCGCGCAGGAGGAGGTCCCGGGTCGAGTGACGCGTGCCGGACGTCGGCACGCTGACGATCAGAATTCGACGGTGGCGTTGGCGATGAATGTCCGCACGGCGCCCGGCAGCACGTAGTAGCCGTAACCGGTCGTCCAGTAACGCTTGTCGAACAGATTGCTGACGCCCGCGCGGAACACCACGCTCTTGCCTGCGATTTCCGTGTCGTATTTCGCGCCGATATCGACCGTCGTATAGGACGGCACGATGAACTGATTCGCGGCGTTGAGCGCCATATTGCCGGTGTACTTCACGCCCGCGTCGAGCGTCAGGCCGTGCACGAAGTGCGGCGAGTATTCGACGCGCGCCGTGGCCTGGAAGCGCGGCGTGCCGTAAATGCGCTTGCCGTTCACGCTCGCGTCGTCGATGCCCACGCCCTTGGCGTTCAGCGCGAGCACGCCCGCCATCAGGCGCCAGTCGCGAACCGGCGAGACCCAGGCGCTGGCGTCGATGCCCATGTAACGCTCGGTGCCGTCCTGCACGTACACGTTGGCCGTGTTCGTGTAGTCGTAGCCACGGTCGATACGGAACAGCGCGACGTTGCCGCCCCAGCGCTGGTGATCCGTCTTGAAGCCGACTTCATACTGCTTGCTGCGCAGCGGACCGTAGACCTGAGGATAGTTCGTGTTGAACGTCGAAGCCGCGCCGCCTTGTTCGAGCGATTCGACATAGCTCACATAAGCCGTCGAATACGCATCGGTCTTGAACATGATCGCGCCAGTCGGCGTAACCGGGTTCTGGCTGTACTGCGAGGCGTAGCTCTGATCGACGTTGTACACGTCCTGACGATAGCGCGTGTACCGCACGCCCACGAGCGCCGACAAACGGTCGGTGAACTGCATCGTGTCGCTGGCGAACAGCGCGGCCTGCGTCGTGGTGTTCTCGCGATACATCTGCTCGTTGAACGACACGTCCGGATTCGTCAGCGTGATCGGCGTGTAGATATTGCCGCTGCCGAGCGAATAACCGCCGGACAGGCCGCCGGGCTCGTTGTCGTATTCGGCGGTTTGCGACGCATATTCCGCGCCGAGCGCCACATTGTGCTTGATGAAGCCGGTCGAGAATTTGCCTTGCACCATCGCGGTTACGTCCGAATAGAAGTAACGCGTGAGCGCGGTGTAAAGCGTATTCGAATAATCGCCCTGGGCGTCGTTGACCCACAGCAGGCTGTCGTTGTTATAACGATTGAGCTTCGAAAAGCGGTAATTGACGCTCGCTTTCCAGTCGTCCGAAATGCGGTATTGCAGACCGGTGCCCACCGACGTCGATTCCGTTTCGTACCAGTTTTGCGGCTGGCTGAGGCTGCGCGTCACGCGGCTCGCATCGGGAATCGCGGAATCGGCACCGTAAATCATGATGTCGAACAGCGTGCCGTTCTGCTTGGTCTTCTGATAGAGCGCGTCCGCGGTCAACGTGAGATCCGGCGTGATGCGGAAGTCGAGCGCGAGCGACGCCATCTGGCGACGGATGTGACCATTCGATTCGGCCGTGTTGCCGTCTTCGTTGGCCGCATTCAGTCGATAACCGAAGCGGTTGTCGTTGCCGAAACGTCCGCCCAGATCGACGCTTTCGGTGAATACGCCCGCCGACTGATAGCCGAACGTGAAGGCGTGATACGGATCGTCGGTCGGACGCTTGAGCACGTAGTTGACGATGCCGCCCGGCGCGCTGAAACCGTACATGAAACCGCTGAGGCCCTTCAGCAACTGGACCTGCTCGAACGCTTCGAGCGGCAGGTTCATGTCCCAGCCCGCGAAGCTCTGGCCGTCGATCTTGTTGCCGTTCAACTGGTCGAGCTGGATGCCGCGAATGCTGAACGTCGAGTTCTCGCCGGTCTTGCTGTCGCCGACGATGGAAACCGCCGGGTCGTACTTGAACACGTCGTTGATGCTGGTCGCGCGCAGATCCTTGATGTCTTCGCTCGACTTCACGTCGGTCGAGAACGGTGTGTCGACCTGCTTGGCCGTGCCGAGCGCGCCGGCGCTCACGCGGTCCGTGCGCAGCGCGTCGTCCGCGGCCGATGCCGAGACCTTGACGGTCGGCAGCGTCTGGGTGGACGCATTGCTCGATGCGCCGGTCGCCGACGCGCTGGCGCCGGTCGTCGCATCGGTTGCGGAAGCGGAAACCGCTGCGGCAGCCGGAGCCGTCTGGGCGACGCTAACTTGCGGCAGGACCGCGAACGCGGTGCTGACGAGGCTCAGCGCGGCCAGCGAAATCGGCGAGCGGCAAAGGAAAAGCGCGGACGGACGAAGCGAAGACGATGTGACCCCGGAAGACGATGCCGTATTTTTTTTCATTCTGCGTAAGGGTGGCGCGTTGGTGGCGCGGTGATGACGCGTGCTCGAGCTCCATTACGTTTGATAACGAGCCGTGCACTCAATGAGAACGGGTCGCATTATCAATTAGCCATTGTGCATTGACAAACGGTGTTGTGCGGCCGCAACTATTTGATTTCTTTCATTATTATTACGTTCCGTCCCCGGCGAAGAAGACCACGCGCATGCAGCGCGAACGCACGCCGACGCGAGCCGCACCTCGCGACGTTGCGAACCGGATCGCGGTTGAAGAAGAAAATTAGACGCAGAAACAGAAAGGGCGCGGTTCGCACCGCGCCCTGTCCGCAACCGGCGAGCGAAATTCAGCGAGCGAATTTCAGCGCCGCGCCCGCTCCACTTCGAGATAACGCTCGTGCAGCGCTTGCCCGAACACGGTATCGACCTCGCGCGGCACGCCCACGCGCGTGAACAGCGCGATCGGCGGCAGCGTCCAGTCGAAGGTGTAGGGCACGATCGCCACGCCCGCGATATGCACGAGCTCCTCGGCGATATCGGCGGGCACGATCGACACGGCGTCGTCGTTGGCCACGATCATTTCGCCGATCAGGCGCGACGTATAGCTCTCGACGATCGGCACCGGCGGCGAGACGCCCGCGTGCAGGAACAGGTCGTCGATCTGCTCGCGGATGGGCGTGTTGGGCGCGCCCAGAATCCAGTCGAGTTCCGCGAGCTTCTGCCAGTTCGCCTTGCTGCGCGCGAGCCGCGCGGCCAGACGGCGGCTCGCGATCAGACGCGGCGTCTGCTGATGCAGCACTTCGAAGCGCAATTGCGCGACGTCGACGGTCGCCGACGCGCGGCCAATCACGATATCGAGCGTGTGATCGCGCAGTTGCGGCAGCAGCGCGTCGCTGGTGCCTTCGTGGATCGTCATGGTCACGCGCTGCGGCAGGCGCGACTGCGCGAGCCGGATCGCCGAAGAAAGCGTGCGCCCCGAAATGAACGGGATCACGCCCACGTGCAGACGCGCGGCGTGGCCGGAATGCACGGCCTCGATGTCGCGCGCGAGGTGGTCGAGATCGTGCAGCATGGCCTGGGCGCGCGCCAGCACGACGTTGCCGAGCGGCGTGGGCGTCATGCCGCGCGGGGAACGGTCGAACAGCGGCGCGCCGAACATGCTCTCCATTTCGGCCAGCGCATTGGTGACGGCGGGCTGGCTCGTGGCCATGTGCTCGGCCACGCGGGTCAGCGATCCGTGCTGGCGGATCTGCAGCAGCAGCACGAGGTGACGCATTTTCAGGCGCGTATTGAGGCGCCGGGTAACTTCTTCGATGCTGAAAGACACGTTCCGCTTGTCCACGGGGCTACCGGAGGGGTATCCGGGGAGGTATCAGGAAAAAATAATGGCCCCATACTAAATCAAAATGGGGAGCTGATGACGGCTCACTAGAATCGCCTCATTCGAACATGACCGCCGCGCCGTCCGCGCGCCCGGCACACTATCAGAGTGAGGAACATGAACAAGACCGATCGTCAGGCCGCCCTCGAATATCACGAATTCCCCACGCCGGGCAAGATTTCCGTGACGGCCAGCAAGCCGCTCGTCACGCAGCGCGACCTCGCACTGGCCTACACGCCGGGCGTCGCCGTGGCCTGCGAGGAGATCGTCACCGATCCGCAGAACTCGTTCCGCTACACCGCGCGCGGCAACCTCGTGGGCGTGATCACGAACGGCACGGCCGTGCTCGGTCTGGGCAATATCGGCGCGCTGGCGTCGAAGCCGGTCATGGAAGGCAAGGCGGTGCTGTTCAAGAAGTTCGCCGGCATCGACGTGTTCGACATCGAAGTCACGGAAAGCGATCCGGACAAGCTCGTCGACATCATCGCGAGCCTCGAAGCCACTTTCGGCGGCATCAATCTGGAAGACATCAAGGCGCCGGACTGCTTCACGGTCGAGCGCAAGCTGCGCGAGCGCATGAAGATTCCGGTCTTCCACGACGATCAGCACGGCACGGCGATTACCGTTTCGGCGGCGTTCCTCAACGGTCTGAAGGTGGTCGGCAAGGACATTTCGAAGGTCAAGGTCGTGACCTCGGGCGCGGGCGCGGCGGCGCTGGCCTGTCTGGACCTGATGGTCGATCTGGGCCTGCCGCTCAAGAACATCTGGGTGACGGACATCGACGGCGTGGTCTATCAAGGCCGCACGACGCTGATGGATCCGGACAAGGAGCGCTTCGCGCAGGACACCTCCGCGCGTTCGCTGAGCGAAGTGATCGACGGCGCGGACGTGTTCCTCGGTCTCTCGGCGGGCGGCGTGCTCAAGGCCGAGATGGTCAAGAAGATGGCCGACAAGCCGCTGATTCTCGCGCTGGCCAACCCCACGCCGGAAATCTTCCCCGAGATCGCGCTCGAAGCGCGACCGGACGCGGTGCTGGCCACGGGCCGTTCGGACTTCCCGAACCAGGTCAACAACGTGCTGTGCTTCCCGTACATCTTCCGCGGCGCGCTCGACGTGGGCGCGACCACCATCACGCGCAAGATGGAAATCGCGGCGGTGCACGCCATCGCCCAGCTCGCCGAAGAAGAACTGAACGACTCGGTCGCGGCCGCCTACGGCGCGTATGACCTGCGCTTCGGCCCGAAGTACCTGATTCCGAAGCCGTTCGATTCGCGCCTGATCGTGCGTATCGCGCCGGCTGTGGCGAAGGCCGCGATGGAAGACGGCGTGGCCACGCGTCCGATCGACGACTTCGCCGCCTATACGAACGAGCTGCAACAGTTCGTGTACCACTCGGGCGCGTTCATGAAGCCGATCTTCGCGGCCGCCAAGCAGTTCGTCCGTGACGGCGCGAAGTCGCGCATCGTGTTCGCGGAAGGCGAGGAAGAGCGCGTGCTGCGCGCGGTGCAGGTGATCGTCGACGAGAAACTCGCGCGTCCGATCCTGATCGGCCGCCCCGAAGTGCTGCTGGCGCGCATCGAGAAGTTCGGCCTGCGCCTGAAGCTCGGCGAAGACGTCGAAGTCACGAATCCGGAATACGACGAGCGCTTCCATCAATACTGGACCACGTATTGGGAACTGCGTTGCCGCGACGGCATTTCGAAGGAAATGGCGCGCGTGGAAATGCGCCGCCGTCTCACGCTGATCGGCGCGATGATGGTGCGCCTCGGCGACGCCGACGGCATGGTGTGCGGCACGGTGGGCGCATATCACGACCACCTGCGTTTCGTCGACGAAGCGATCGGCATGCGTCGCAACGCGAAGACGTATGCGGCGATGAATATCCTGCTGCTCGACAAGCGCACGGTTGCGATCGTCGATACGCACATCAACGACAATCCGAACGCGGAACAGATCGCCGAATTCACGCTGGCCGCCGCGCGCCAGATGGAATGGCTCAATCTGCAACCGAAGGTCGCGCTGCTGTCGCGCTCGAATTTCGGCTCGGGCAGCTCGGCGTCGGGCACGAAGATGCGCGAAGTGCTCAAGCTCGTCACGGAGCAGAATCCGGATCTGGAAATCGACGGTGAAATGCACGGCGATTGCGCGCTGGACGAAGCGCTGCGCGAGCGTATCCTGCCGCATTCGAAGCTCAAGGGCGCGGCCAATCTGCTGGTGTGCCCGAACGTGGATTCGGGGAATATCGCCTATAACCTGCTGAAAACGGGTGCGGGCAGCAACGTGGCCGTGGGTCCGTTCCTGCTCGGCGTGAATGCGCCGGTGAACATTCTCACGTCCAGCTCGACGGTGCGACGCATCATCAACATGACGGCCTTGACGGTGCTGCAAGCGAATCGCGACTGATCTTTTAGATTGGCGGTTTCTAAAGACGGCGTGCCTGGTGAATAACCGGGCGCGCCGTTTTTTATTCGACTTCGTTTGCACTTTTTTGCGGCGATGCAGCAACGCGCTGTATGCGCCCGATTCGCGCTGATTATCCAACTCGCATCGGCGCGATACGCTTTTGTTATTGCCCCATGCTTCATCCGGATTGTTCCGCTATCGCGGACTGCCTATATTGCTTGAGCAATGCTCAAGTCCAATATCAGGAGACACCGCATGAAGCTGGTCCGCTGGGGAAGTAAGGGTAGTGAAAAGCCGGGCGCGCTCGATCGCGATGGGCGCGTGCGCGATCTCTCCAGCGTGCTGCCCGATCTCGCGGGCGCCGCGCTCTCGTCCGCTTCCCTCGCCGGACTCGGTTCACTCGATCTGCACAGTCTGCCGCTCGCGCCCGCCGATGCGCGCCTCGGTCCCTGCGTGGGCCAGGTCGGCAAGATCATTTGCGTCGGCCTCAATTATTCCGATCACGCCGCCGAATCCAATATGCCGGTGCCGAGCGAGCCCGTGCTGTTCTTCAAGGCGACGAGTTCGATTGTCGGTCCGAATGACGACGTCGTGATTCCGCCCGGCGCGCAAAAAGTCGATTGGGAAGTCGAACTCGGCGTGGTGATCGGCGAAGAAGCGCGCTACGTCTCGCGCGAGCGGGCGCTCGATTATGTGGCCGGTTATTGCGTCGTGAACGACGTCTCGGAGCGCGCGTGGCAGATCGAACGCGGCGGTCAATGGGACAAGGGCAAAAGCGCGGATACCTTCGCGCCGCTCGGCCCGTGGCTCGTCACGCGCGATGAGATTCCCGATCCGCAGGCGCTCGACATGTGGCTCGACGTCGACGGCAAGCGTTATCAGCAAGGCAATACGCGCACGATGATTTTCGACGTGGCCACCGTCGTGTCCTATATCAGCCACTTCATGAGCCTGCAGCCCGGCGATGTGATTTCCACCGGAACGCCGCCCGGCGTCGGCATGGGCCAGAAACCCGCGCCGGTTTATCTGCGCGCGGGTCAGGTCATGCGCCTCGGCGTGGCGGGACTCGGCGAGCAGCAGCAGCGCACCGTGGCAAGCACGGCGCAGGCATCGGCATTCACACGATAAAGGGCGGGCGTCATGAATCAACTCGATCTGAAGAACCGCGTCATGGTGATTACCGGCGGCGCGCGCGGCATTGGTTATGCGGTGGCGCAGCGCGCTTTGCGCTCGGGCGCGGCCGTCGCGCTCTGGGATATCGACGCCGAGCGGCTCGAACGTTCGCGCAAGGAATTGTCGGAACTGGGCAGCGTCTCCGCGGTGAAAGTCGAACTCACGGACGAGCATTCCGTGGAAGCCGCCGCGCAGCAGACCGTGAAGGATCATGGCGGGATTCACGCGCTCGTGAATAGCGCGGGCATTACGGGCGGCAATGGCCTGATGTGGGAATTGCCGGTCGAAGTCTGGCGGCGCGTGATCGACGTGAATCTGATCGGCAGCTATCTGACCTGCCGCGCCGTGGTGCCGCGCATGCTCGAACAGGGTTATGGGCGCATCGTCAATATCGCTTCGGTGGCGGGCAAGGAAGGCAATCCGAATGCCTCGCACTACAGCGCATCGAAAGCGGGCTTGATCGGTTTGACGAAATCGCTCGGCAAGGAACTCGCCACGAAGAATATTCTCGTGAATGCGGTTACGCCCGCGGCGGCGAAAACCGAAATCTTCGATTCGATGAAGCAGGAGCACATCGACTATATGCTCGCGAAGATTCCGATGAACCGTTTCCTGATGCCCGATGAAGCCGCCGCGATGATCGTCTGGCTGTGCTCGGAAGATTGCGCGTTCAGCACCGGGTCGGTATTCGATTTGTCGGGCGGCCGCGCGACGTATTGAAGCGCTGAGCTCGCCAGCCGATGCGCCCGTTTTTCGGGCGCGTCACCTTACCGCCGGATCAGGAGAGTTCGATGTCGAGCGAAGCATCGCAGGCGTCATTGCATGCGCAGTCCGCGGTCGGCAAGGCCATGCGCAGGCTGTTGCCGTTCCTGCTCTTGATGTATGTGCTCGCCTTTCTCGATCGCGCGAATATCGGATTCGCGCAGAAGGCGTTGCAGCACGACACCGGTTTGTCGGATGCCGCATTCGCATTCGGCGCGGGCGTGTTTTTCGCGGGTTATGCGCTGTTCGAGGTGCCGAGCAATCTGCTGTTGCACCGCATGGGCGCGCGCATCTGGATGTGCCGCATCATGGTCACGTGGGGCCTGGTTTCGGCCGCGATGGCGTGGGTTCAATCGCCCACGTCGTTCTATGTCCTGCGCTTTTTGCTCGGTGTAGCGGAAGCGGGTTTCTTTCCCGGCATCATTTATTACCTCACGCAGTGGTTTCCGCAGTCGTCGCGCGCGCGTGCAATCGGCCTGTTTTATTTCGGCGCGCCGCTGGCGTTTATCTTCGGCGGACCATTGTCGGGATTCCTGATCGATCTGCATGGCGTCGGCGGGCTGGCGGGCTGGAAGTGGCTGTTTCTCGTCGAAGGCGCGCTGGCTTCGGCCGTGGGCGTGTGGGCGTTCTGGTATCTGACCGATCGTCCCGACGACGCGCGCTGGCTCGACATCGACGAACGGCGCGCGCTGGCGGCGGCGTTACGCGTCGATGCGGGCGAGGCGATGGCGCACGGTCCGCGCGATGCGCTCGCGGCGCTCGTCGACAAGCGCGTGCTCGCGTATGCCGCGATTTACGCGCTGATTCAGATGAGCGTCTACGGCGTGGTGTTTTTCCTGCCGCAGCAAGTGGCTTCGCTGGCGGGCGCGAAGGTCGGCCTGAAGGTCGGGCTGCTCGCGGCGGTGCCCTGGCTGTGCGCCGTGGCGCTCACGTGGATCGTGCCGCGCCGCGCCGATCGTTTCGGCAGCCATCGTGCGTGGACCGTGCGTCTGCTCGTGCTGTCCGGGCTCGGCATCGCCGTGTCGGGCGCGGCGGGCGGCGCGGGGTCCACGGCCAGCGCCATCGTGGCGATGGCGGCGCTCTGTTGCGCGGCCAGCGGCTTCATTGCCGCGCAGCCGCTGTTCTGGACGTTTCCTGCACGCGAACTCGCGGGCACGGCGTCGGCGAGCGGCATCGCGCTCATCAACTCGCTGGGCGGTCTGGGCGGCTTCATCGCGCCGCTGATGCGCGCCGCCGCGGACAACCATTTCGGCTCGCACGCGGCGGGCCTCGTATTGCTGGGATTCGCGAGCCTCGCCGCGGCGGCGCTCGTACTCATCGTCGTACCTCGCGCGGGCGCACGCACCGCGGCTGCCTTCGAGCGGGCCGCCGGGCGCGCGCGCTGAACGCACGGACATCCACTTTCAGGAGCAACGTCACATGGCCATGCCAACCATCAAGCAGGTGCGCGCGTTCACCGTCCGCGGCGGCGGCGCCGATTATCACGATCAGGCCGACGGTCACTGGATCGACGACCACATTTCCACGCCGATGGCGCGTTATCCCGAGTATCGGCAAAGCCGCCGCTCGTTCGGCATCGACGTGCTCGGCACGCTCGTGGTCGAAGTGGAAGCGAGCGACGGCACCGTGGGTTTCGCGGTGACGACGGGCGGCGAGATTGGCGCATTCATCGTCGAGAAGCATCTCGCGCGCTTTCTCGAAGGCCAGCGCGTGACCGACATCGAAAAGATGTGGGATCAGATGTATTACGCGACGCTTTATTACGGCCGCAAGGGCGTGGTGCTCAATACCATTTCGGGCGTCGATCTCGCGCTGTGGGACTTGCTCGGCAAATTGCGCCAGGAACCGGTTTATCAATTGCTGGGCGGTCCGGTGCGCGACGAACTCGTGTTCTATGCAACGGGCGCGCGCCCCGATCTCGCGAAGGAAATGGGTTTTATCGGTGGCAAACTGCCGTTGCAACACGGACCGGCGGAAGGTGAGGAAGGCCTCAGAAAGAATATCGAAACGCTTGCGACGATGCGCGAGCGCGTCGGTGACGATTTTTGGCTCATGTACGATTGCTGGATGAGTCTCGACGTGCGTTACGCCACGCGTCTTGCGCAGGCCGCGCAGGAATACAAGCTCAAGTGGCTCGAAGAATGCCTGCCGCCCGACGATTACTGGGGCTACGCCGAACTGCGCAAGAACGTGCCGCGCGGCATGCTGGTGACGACGGGCGAGCATGAAGCCACGCGCTGGGGCTTCCGCATGCTGCTCGAAATGGGCTGTTGCGACATCATTCAGCCGGACGTGAACTGGTGCGGCGGCATGACGGAACTCATCAAGATCTCCGCGCTCGCGGACGCGCATAACGTGATGGTCGTGCCGCACGGTTCTTCGGTGTACAGCTATCACTTCGTGGTGACGCGCCACAACTCGCCCTTCGCCGAATTCCTGATGATGGCGCCGAAGGCCGACGAAGTGGTGCCGATGTTCACGCCGCTGCTGCTCGACGAACCGGTGCCCGAGCGCGGTCGCCTGAAAGTGCCGGAAACGCCGGGCTTCGGCGTGCGTTTGAATCCCGATTGCAAGCTCACGCGCCCTTACTCGCACTGAACGCATTCAGGCGTCATTCAGGCGTCGTTCAAGCGCGCCTCGCTCGACACAACGAAAGGAGAATGCATCGTGCTGCTCAAGGACAAGGTGGTGATCGTCACCGGCGGTTCGCGCGGCATCGGGCGGGCCATTGCGCTCGCCAGCGCGCGCGAGGGCGCCGACGTCGCGATCAATTACTGGGGCGACAACGACGCCACATATGGCCGGCGTTCGGCGATTTCGGAAGTGCTGGACGAGATCGAGCGCCTGGGACGTCGCGCGATCGCGGTGGAAGGCAACGTGGCCGCGCCGCAAACGGGCGTCGATCTCGTGCGCCAGACGGTCGAGCAATTCGGCAAGGTCGACGTGCTCGCGAGCAATGCGGGCGTGTGCCCGTTCCATTCGTTTCTCGACTTGCCGCCCGCGGTGCTCGAACGCACCATCGGCGTGAATCTGAATGGCGCGTTCTACGTCACGCAGGCCGTGGCGCGGCAAATGAAGGAGCAGGGTACGGGCGGCGCGATTGTCGCGACGAGTTCGATCAGTGCGCTCGTGGGCGGCGGCATGCAGACGCATTACACGCCGACCAAAGCGGGCGTGCATTCGCTGATGCAATCGTGCGCAATTGCGCTCGGGCCGTACGGCATCCGCTGCAATTCGGTCATGCCCGGCACGATCGCCACGGACCTGAATGCGGAAGATCTCGCCGACGAATCGAAGCGCGCCTACTTTGAAAAGCGTATTCCGCTAGGCCGTCTCGGCGCGCCCGACGACGTGGCCGAATGCGTGGTGTTTCTGGCTTCGGATCGCGCGCGCTATGTGACCGGTGCGTCGCTATTGGTGGACGGCGGTCTGTTCGTCAATCTTCAGTAATCCGTATGAATCAAGAATTGCCCGCGAGGGTCGCAGATTTCGTTGATTTCGCCAGTTTCGTGGCGTGCGTATCGTGAACGGGATCGTCGACCTTGAACGGCTGCGAGAAACGGCGCAGCAGCCCGACGAAATGCTCGGCCGGTTCCGCGAGCGCTTCGTTCTTGCGCGTGAGCACGCCGAACCCGGGCAGGCTCTTGCCGATTTCGAGCGGCAGCACCACGAGCAGTTTGCCCCGCACATGATCGCGCACGACGGACTCGGGCAGCATGGCCACGGCGTCGAAACTTTCGAGCAGTTGCAGCGTGGCGAAGATCGAGGCCGATTCGGTGAGATTCATCGGCGTGGCGAGACCGGCGCGCGCGAGTTCGCCTTCGAACAATTCGCGCGCGGGACTCGTGATGGGCTGGGCGACCCACGGCCAGTCCATCAGTTCGGCAAGCGTGATGTGCTCGTGGCGCGCGAGCGGATGGCGCGCGCGCACGACCAGCACGAGCGTTTCGCGCGCCAGCGGCTCGAAGCTGAAATCGTTGTGCTGCAATGGCGTGGTGAGGCGGCCGAGCGCGAGATCGACGTCGCGCCGATGCAGCAGTTGCACGACCTGGTCGCTCGTTTCGCCGAGGATGCGCACGTGCAGCAGCGGGCGCTCGGTCTTGAGCATGGCAACCGCATGCGCGAGCAGATCGGGCGCGGCGCCCATGATGGCGCCCACGGTCAACTGGCCGTGACCGCCGCGCCGCTTGACGTCGAGATCTTCGGCGAAACGCGTGAGGTCGGAGAGCGCGCGGCGCGCGTAGGCGAGCGTGACGACGCCGAGCGCCGTGGGCTGCATGCCGCGTGCATTGCGTTCGAAGAGGCGAAAGCCAAAGGCCTCTTCGATGTCGCTGAGCATGCGGCTCGCGCTGGGCTGCGCCACGTTGATGACGTCGGCGGCCTGATGCACGTTGCGTGCGTCGTCGAGCGCGACGAGCAAGGCCAGATGTTTGAACTTGAGTCGGTTGACGAGCGAGACGACGGCGGTCTGATGGTTCATGGGTCCTGCGATCCGGTTTAAGTATCGCCCGATCCCAACATCGGATTGGTTGGCTATCGATGGGCGAATTATAGTCGTTCGAATCGCTGCGAAACATGGAATAAAGACGGGCCAGGGCAAACGCCAGGGCGCGCGCATAAACAGCGGAACAGCGGATCGGCGCAAGCACGCTGGACGGAGACACGATCATGGAAACAATGGCGTTTCGCATGCAGCTCAATCCCGGCAAACGGGACGAATACGAGCGGCGTCACCGCGAAATCTGGCCGGAACTCGCGCAGGCGTTGCGCGACGCGGGCGTGAGCGATTACTGGATCTTTCTCGACGACAGCACGCATGCGCTGTTTGCCGTGCTCAAGCGGCCCGCCGATCACGGCATGGACCGTTTGCCCGAAACGGCCATCATGCGCAAATGGTGGGATTACATGGCCGACATCATGCAGACGGGCGAGGGCAACGTGCCCGTGGCGCATCCGCTCGTGCCGGTGTTTCATCTGCCTTGAAACGGTGCGCGGCGGCGCGATACCTTACCGCCGCTTAGCCGCCGTGTCCGTTTTCACGCCGCCGTCATGATTCGCCTTGAGGAGCATGCCATGCAGGTCGTCGATCCGCACGTCCACTTCTGGGACCTCGACACGCATCACTATCCGTGGCTCGCAAAGCCGGCCACGTCGTTCGTGTGCGATGCGCGCGAACTCAAGCATAACTATCTGCCCGCCGATCTCGTGCGCGAGGCCGGCGATATCGACGTGCTCAAAGTGGTGCACGTCGAGGCGAATCACGATCCCGCCGATCCGGTGGAAGAGACGCGCTGGCTCGAATCGCTCGCGGATGCCGACGGCAATCCCGCACGCGGTTTGCCCAACGCCATCGTGGCCGCCTGCGATCTGAGCGCCGCCAATGCGGCGGAGATTCTCGCGCAGCATGTGGTTTTCAAACGCGTGCGCGGCATTCGCCAGATTCTCAACGTGCACGCGAATCCGCTTTATGACTACGTGGGCCGCCACTATATGCGCGAGGCCGCGTGGCGCGAGCATTTCGCGTTACTGGAGCAACACGGTTTTTCGTTCGATCTGCAACTGTATCCCGCGCAGATGGAAGAAGCCGCCGCGCTCGCACGCGCGTATCCGGGCATTGCGCTCATCGTCAATCATTGCGGCATGTTCGTCGATCGCAGTAGCGTGGCGGGCTGGCGCGCGTGGCGCGACGGTCTGCGCCTGCTCGCGGCGTGCCCGAACGTATCGGTGAAGATCAGCGGGCTCGCGATGTTCGATCACACGTGGAGCGTGGAAAGCCTGCGCCCCTACGTGCTCGAAGTTATCGACGCATTCGGCGCGCAGCGCGCGATGTTCGCGTCGAATTTCCCGGTCGATCGTCTGTTCGGCAGTTACGCCGATTTGTGGCACGCCTACGCCGCGATCGTGAACGACGCCAGCGAAAGCGAAAAAGCCGCGCTGTTTCGCGGCAACGCCGAACGCATTTATCGCATCTAGCGACGCCTTGCTCGCGCACGCAAACCGGCGCGAGCGGCGAATCAGGAGACATGCGTGGAATCGAAAATCATGGCCGCCATGGCCGCAAACGTACCGCGTCTCGAACTGCGCCGCGCGAGCAAATCCTTCGGGCGCGTGCGTGCGCTCGTCGATGGCTCGCTCGTGCTCAAGGCGGGCGAGGTGCATGCGCTGCTCGGCGAAAACGGCGCCGGAAAATCGACGCTGGTGAAAATACTCGCGGGCGTGCATCGTCCCGATGGCGGCGAGTTAACCATCGACGGCGAAGCGCGCGAATTCACCTCGCCCGCGCAGGCGCGCGATGCGGGTATCGCAGTGATTTATCAGGAACCCACTTTGTTTTTCGATCTGTCGATCGCGGAAAACATTTATATGGGCCGTCAGCCCGTCGACAAGGTGGGGCGCATCGATTACAACACGATGCATCGCGAAGTCGCGGCGCTGCTCGCGTCGCTCGGCGTGGACCTCAAGGCCGAGCGACTCGTGCGCGGTCTGTCGATCGCCGATCAACAGGTGATCGAAATTGCGAAGGCGCTGTCGCTCAACGCGAACGTGCTGATCATGGACGAGCCCACGGCAGCGCTCTCGTTGCCCGAAGTCGAGCGGCTCTTCACGATTGCGCGCAAGCTGCGCGAGCGCGGCGTGGCGATTCTGTTCATCACACACCGGCTCGAAGAAGTGTTCGTGCTCACGCAGCACGTGACCATCATGCGTGACGGTGCGAAAGTGTTCGACGCGCCCACGTCCACGCTGAATACGCAGGACATCGTCGCGAAGATGGTGGGCCGCGATCTCGCGACGTTCTACCCGAAAGCCGAGGTGCAGCCCGGCGACGTGATGCTGCGCGTGCGCGGCCTCACGCGGCGCGGCGTCTTCAAGGACATCGCCTTCGACGTGCGCGCGGGCGAGATCGTCGCGCTCGCGGGACTCGTGGGCGCGGGCCGCAGCGAAGTGGCGCGCGCGATCTTCGGCATCGATCCGAGCGATGCGGGACAGGTGCAGATCGCAGGCAAGCCGCTGAAAATGGGCATGCCAGCGGCAGCGGTGAAGGCGGGCCTCGCGCTCGTGCCCGAAGACCGGCGACAGCAGGGGCTTGCGCTCGAACTCAGCATTGCGCGCAATGCGTCGCTCACGGTGCTCGGTCGTCTGGTGCGATTCGGCCTGATTTCAGCGGGCCGCGAAGTGCAGCTCGCGGGGCAATGGGGCACGCGGCTGCGCCTCAAGGCCAGTGATCTGAACGCGCCGGTGGGCACCTTGTCGGGCGGCAACCAGCAAAAAGTGGTGCTCGGAAAATGGCTCGCGACGGGGCCGAAAGTGCTGATCATCGACGAACCCACGCGCGGGATCGACGTGGGTGCGAAAGCCGAAGTCTACGGCGCACTCGCCGAACTCGTGCGCGAAGGGATGGCGGTGCTGATGATTTCGAGTGAGTTGCCGGAAGTGCTCGGCATGGCCGATCGCGTGCTGGTGATGCACGAAGGCCGCATCACCGCCGATATCGCGCGCGCCGACGCCAACGAGGAGCGCATCATGAGTGCGGCGCTTGGCCAGACCAACATTCATCTGGGGCATGCAGCATGATGGGTCATTCCACTTCTCCCCATCCCTTGCACGGCGGCGAGCCGCGCGCGCGGCGCAATAGCGCGTCGGCGCTGGTGCAAGCGCTCGCGAAAAGTCGCGAAACCACGCTATTTGTGGTGCTGTTGCTGATTATCGGCGGCACGTCGCTCGCGAAACCGCAATTCCTCAATTTGCAGAATCTGCGCGACGTATTGCTCAACGTCTCCATCGTGAGCTTGCTCACGGCGGGCATGACCATCGTGATCCTGATGCGCCACATCGATCTTTCGGTGGGCTCGACGGTGGGCGTGAGCGCGTACGCGGTCGGCAGTCTGTACGTGGCGTTTCCGCATATGCCCGTGATCGTCGCGCTGCTTGCGGGGCTGGCGATCGGCGTGGTGGCGGGTTCGATCAACGCGCTGCTCGTCGCGGTGGGGCGCGTGCCGTCACTGGTCGCCACATTGTCGACGCTGTATATCTTTCGCGGTGCGGATTATGCGTGGGTGCATGGCGGACAGATCAACGCGACGAGTCTGCCCGATGCGTTCTCGCGTCTTGCCACCGGCTCGCTGCTCGGCGTGCCGGTGCTCGCGCTGATTGCCGTCGTGCTGCTGATTGCGCTTTCGGTGTATCTCAAGCAATTCCGTCCGGGCCGCGAATACTATGCGATCGGCTCGAATCCGGAAGCTGCGCGACTCGCGGGTATCAACGTCGAACGTCGCGTGGCGATGGGCTTCATGATCAGCGGCGCGATTGCCGGGCTCGCGGGCGCGCTGTGGCTCGCGCGATTCGGCACCGTGGATGCGAGCACGGCGAAGGGCATCGAATTGCAGGTCGTGGCCGCCGCCGTGGTGGGCAGCGTGGCGATCACGGGCGGCGTGGGCACGATCCTGGGCGCGACGCTCGGCGCGCTGGTGCTCGGTGTCATCAGCATCGCGCTCGTCGTGCTGCACGTCTCGCCGTTCTGGGAGCAGGCCATTCAGGGCGCGCTGATCGTCGCGGCGATTACCGCCGACACGCTGCTTGCCCGCTCCGTCGCCAAACGCATGATGAGGAAACGCGATCATGGCTAAACCTGCTTCCAAACCCGATTCGGCCTTGCTCACGCGTCGCGCGGGCCTGCCGCTCAGTTGGGAAACGCTGCTCGTGGCGATACTCGCGATCTCGCTGATCGCGGGGCGCGTGCTCTCGAACGTGTTTCTCACGGGCGCGAATCTGAGCAATGTGCTCGCCGATCTCACCGAAGTCGCGCTGATGGCCTTGCCGATGACGCTCATTATCGTGGCGGCCGAAATCGATCTTTCGGTGGCGTCGGTGCTCGGCGCGTCGAGCGCGCTGCTCGGCGTGCTCTGGCACATGGGCGTGCCGATGCCGATCGCGATGGTGCTCGTGATCGTGGCGGGCGGCCTTGCGGGCCTCTTCAACGGGCTCGTGATCGTGAAGCTGAATCTGCCTTCGCTGGCCGTGACGATCGGCACGCTCGCGCTGTTTCGCGGCCTGGCGTATGTGCTGCTCGGCGATCAGGCGATTGCCGATTTTCCGCCGGCTTATACGCTGTTTGGCATGAGCAATCTGGGCAGCACGTTTATTCCGCTGCCGTTTTTGATCGTTGCCGCATGCGCCGTGATTTTCACCTTGCTGCTGCAAGCCACCGCGTTCGGACGCAGCCTCTACGCGATCGGTGCGAACAGCACGGCCGCTTCGTTTTCGGGCATCGATGTGGCGAAGGTGAAGATTCGCCTCTTCGTGCTGTCCGGTGTGATGAGCGCGCTCGCGGGCATCGTTTATACGCTGCGTTTTACGAGTGCGCGCGGCGATAACGGCGAAGGGTTCGAGTTGTCGGTCATCGCGGCGGTGCTGTTCGGCGGCGTGAGTATTTTCGGCGGACGCGGCTCGATGTATGGCGTGCTGCTCTCGCTGCTGATCGTTGGCGTGCTGAAGAATGCGCTGACGCTCGCCGATGTGTCGAGCGAAACGCTGACCATCGTGACGGGCGCATTGCTGCTCGCCTCGGTGCTGATTCCGAATCTGGCGGCGCGCTGGCGCACGCTGCGAGACCGTCGCGCGCTTGCGCGTCAGACTGCATGAAACGCGAATTGCAAGCACGCATGCGTAGTTTAAGAGGTTGTTGATTCACGCAACACCCGCAGGGAAAACACGAAGCAATAACGAAGCAAAAGCGAAGCAACAAGCGAAGCAAAAGCGCCCGAATCGCTTCGGGCATCCATCGAGGAGACACGTTCATGATGAAGCCAGTACGCCACATGTGCACGGCCCTGCTGTGCGCGACGCTGTTGGGCGCGGGATTGACCGCGCACGCCGCCGGCATCAAGGAAGGCTTGAAGATCGCCTTCGTGCCGAAACAGATCAACAACCCGTATGAAGTGATCGCCGATAACGGCGGCATGGACGCCATCAAGGAGTTCAAGGGCGAGGGCAAGGTGGTTGGCCCGTCGGATGCGGGCGCGTCGTCGCAGGTTTCGTACATCAATACGCTGACCACGCAGCATCAGGACGCCATCGTCATCGCCGCCAACGACGCGAATGCGCTCGTGCCGTATCTGAAGCGTGCGATGGCGCAAGGTATCAAGGTCGTGACTTTCGATTCCGACACGGCGCCCGACGGCCGGCAGATCTTCGTGAATCAGGCCAACGCGGAAAGCATTGGACGCGGCCAGATTCAACTCGTCGCGAAGCTGATGAATAACGAAGGCGAATTCGCGATTCTTTCGGCTACGCCGAATGCCACGAATCAGAATACGTGGATCAAGTGGATGCAGGAAGAATTGAAGAAGCCCGAATACGCGAAGATGAAACTTGTGAAAATCGCGTACGGCAACGACGACGACCAGAAGTCCTTCGTCGAAACGCAGGGTCTGCTGCAGGCGTTTCCGAATCTGAAGGCCATCGTCGCGCCGACTTCGGTGGGCATTGCGGCGGCGGCGCGTTATATCTCGTCGTCGTCGAGCAAGGGCAAGGTGGCGGTCACGGGTCTCGGCACGCCTAACCAGATGCGCGCGTTCGTGAAGAACGGCACCGTGAAGGCGTTCCAGCTCTGGGATCCGGGTGCACTCGGTTATCTCGCGGCGTACGCGGCGGCGAATCTCGCCTCGGGCACGATCACCGGCAAGGAAGGCGATACGTTCGACGCGGGCAAACTCGGCAAGCGCACGGTTGGCAAGAGCGGCGAAGTGATTCTCGGACCGCCCACGACCTTCGACGCGTCGAACATCGACAATTTCAATTTCTGAAAGAGCGATTGCGTTTTGCGATTTGACGCAATTCAATGCGATGCAAACCGACCCGGCGCTGCCGGGTCTTTTTTTGTCCCGTCATTTCACGTCGTGTTTATGGCCTCTTTTATGATTGTCATCGACGCGGGGTAAAGGTTTTGTCTGACTAAAGAGAATAGAGCGAATAGTCGTTATTTGTGTCTGCTCGTCCCTTCAGTTTTGCAAACGCCATGCCGATAGCATGGCGTGGCGTTGGCTGTCTGGCGATTCACGTCAGGCGCGGCGCACAAGGCAACTGCAAGGAATAGACGATGAAGCTCACCCTGAAGATTCCGCTCGCGTTTGCAGCGGCGCTGCTCCTGATGTTCGCGGGCGCGTTCTATGGAATCTACTCGCTGAATCAGTCGCTGACCGTTTACGGCACGACGGTGCAAAACAGCGTGGCGAACGAGCGCGCCGTGATGAACACGCTGCTCGCGTTCAAGGTGCAGGTTCAGGAATGGAAAGACACGTTGTTGCGCGGTAAGGATCCGGCGATGCTCGACAAGCATTGGTCGGCGTTTCAGGCGCGCGAGCGCGAAGTCGATACGCTGGCCGCGCAACTCAAGGCGAGTCTGCCCGCAGGCGAAAGCCGCGATTTGATCGATCAATTCGCGAGCGCGCACACGACGATGGGCGAAGGCTATCGCAACGGTCTGGCGGCATTCAAGGCTGCGGGTTTCGATCCCACCGCCGGCGATCACGCCGTCGCGGGCGTGGACCGCGCGCCCGCTGCGCTGCTCGATCAGGCCGCCCGCAAGATCGCTGCGGACAGCGCGCAGATCTCCGCCGACGCCGAACAGCAGGCCCACCACGCGACGGCGATCAGCGCGGTGCTGATGGTGGCGGCGCTGATCGTGTCGATGACGGGTAGCTGGTTATTCAGCCGAACCGTGACGAAGCCGCTCGCGCGCGCGCTCGATTGCGCGAGCGCGGTGGCCGACGGCAATCTCGCGTTCGAGGTGCGGGCGAGCGGACGCGATGAAACGGCGCTGCTGCTGGGCGCGCTCAAGGGCATGCAGCGCAGCCTCGTGAACGTGGTGAGCCAGGTGCGCGGACATGCGGAAGGCGTGGCGTCGGCGAGCGGGCAGATTGCGGCGGGCAATCAGGGTTTGTCGTCGCGGACGGAGGAGCAGGCGGCCTCGCTCGAGGAAACGGCCGCGAGCATGGAGCAGATCACGGCCACCGTGCGCCAGAACGCGGCGAATGCGAAACAGGCGGCGCTGCTGGCCAGCGACGCGGCGGGCACGGCGGTGCGCGGCAAGGATCTGATGGCCGAAGTGGTCGAGACCATGCGCGGCATTTCGACGAGTTCCGGCGAGATCGTCGATATCATCGCGGTCATCGACGGTATCGCTTTTCAAACCAATATTCTCGCGTTGAATGCCGCGGTCGAAGCCGCGCGCGCGGGCGAGGAAGGGCGCGGATTCGCCGTGGTCGCGTCGGAAGTGCGCACGCTCGCGCAGCGCAGCGGCGCGGCGGCGAAGGAGATCAAGAAGCTGATCGAAGCGTCGGCGCAACGCATCGAAGCCGGATCGTCGCTCGTGAACGACGCGGGCAGCGTGATCGAGGACATGGTGGGCGCCGTGCAGCGCGTGACGACCATCATCGACGAAATCGCCACGGCTTCGCAGGAGCAAAGCACCGGCATCGAGCAGGTGAATGTGGCGGTCACGCAGATGGACGAAGTCACGCAACAGAATGCGGCGCTCGTGGAAGAGGCGTCGGCGGCCGCGCATGCACTGGCCGAGCAGGCGGTGGAATTGCGCGAGGCGGTGGGCGTGTTCAGGCTCGCCTGATACCCCATACGTTCGATTCGAATAAAAAAACGGCACGGCGAGTTGATTCGCCGTGCCGTTCTTTATTTGCAGCTAGTGGTCCGCGTATTTGCGCTAAAACGCCATCACGCAATAAACGAATGCGATAGCGACGGATTCACTGCGGAGCGCGCCGCATCAGTCCCAATGACGATGCTTGTTACCGTGGTGACGCTTGCCGTGATAGCCGCGCGAGTAATCGTCCGCGTACGAATTCGAACGCGAGATATTGCCGCCGAGCGCCGAGCCGGCGCCGCCGCCGAGCGCCGCGCCGTGAATGGCCGCGATCACCAGCTTGTGGCAGGACTCCATGCGGGCGCAGACTTCGGGCAGCGCGGGCGGTTGCGGCGGCTTGCCGAATTCGCGGATGTCGGCGCCGGCGATGAAGTTGCGGCCCGCGCCGACGATCAGCACGGCCTGCACGGCGTCGTTCGACTCGGCGTGCTCGATGGCGGCCGCGAGACCGCGCCGCACGTCGACGCCGAGCGCATTCACGGGCGGGTTGTCGACGGTGACGAGCAGCACCTTGCCGCGCAGTTCGTGGGTGACGGGAGAAGCGGGAACGGCCGTGTCGATTGCCATGGAAGGTGTCTCCGGATTGAGGGCCCGACAGGCGCCGGGCCCGGAAGGCGGTTCTCTGATATTCGTTTTATTGTGTGTACGCCAAGGTTAATTGACAATCCCATGGTTCGTTGACAGACTGTCAAAGATTCTTTGACAATAGTCAGTCTGCAGAACACTCCGAGACCCGAACGTGGATGTCAATGCGCTAACCATGCTGGTGGAGATACTCGACGCGGGCAATCTGAGCGAGGCGGCGCGCCGGCTCAAGATGAGCCGCGCGAACGTGAGCTACCACCTCAATCACCTCGAAAAATCGGTCGGGCTGCAACTCGTGCGCCGCACCACGCGGCGCGTCGAGCCGACCGAGATCGGCCTGAAGCTCTACGAGCATGGACGCTCGATCCAGAACGCGCTGCTGGCGGCGCGCGAGTCGGTGTCCACGCTCGGCAAGAGTTTGCAGGGGCGCGTGCGTCTTTCCGTGCCGAGCGGCTATGGCCAGCTCGTGATGTCGGATTGGCTGATCCGCTTCAAGCGGCTTTATCCGGGCATCGTGCTCGACGTGATGTTCGAAAATCGCGTGGAAGATCTGCTGCGCGACGAAGTCGACATCGCCGTGCGCGTGATGCACGAACCGCCGCAGAATCTCGTCGCGCGCGACATGGGCGCGGTGAAGTACATCATCTGCGCGTCGGCGCAGTGGGCGCAGCAGCACGGCATGCCGCAGACGCTGGAGGATCTGGCGAGCGCACCCGTGATCACCGCCACGGTGGTCGGGCGGCAATTGCGTCTCGCGGGCTATCTGGACGAGGACCGGCACGAGGTGCTGCTCGAACCGGCGATTATTTCGGAGAACTTCCTGTTTTTGCGCCAGTCGATTCTGTCCGGACTCGGCGTGGGCATCGTGCCCGACTACGTGGTGCAGGACGACATCCGGCTCGGCGCGGTGGTGACGTCGCTCGACGCGTGGCGTCTGAGCATCTTCGGCACGCACATGTACATGCTGTACATGCCGAACCGCCACCATACGCGCGCCGCCGCCACCTTCATCGACTTCGTGCTCGAGGAAGCGCACAAGACGGGGCGCGGCGCCGCCGCGTAAGCGAGCATCGCGGCGGCTTCGGCGGCGGCATTTACCACAGCGCTTGCGGCTGCAATGCGAGCCGGTTTACACGCCCGTGAGCTGGTTCGTCAGCTCGACGGCGGGCTGCGAGGTGTTGCCGCCTTGCGCGACCAGCAGATGGATCTGCCCCACCGCGAGTTGCGAGAGCGTGCCCGAGATCGGCACCGAGGTGATCAGCCAGTCGGCGTTGTTCGCGAGACTGAAGCTCGCCGACTGGAAGATCGCCGTCTTGGAACCGGCGACCGTCACGATCGCGACGTAGGTGCCACCGTTCAGATAGTTCGAGTCCTGGCCGCTCGCCGGAACGGCGCTCTTGTACGCCACGCCGGCCATGGTCGGCGCCACGGTGTTGATGTCGGTGCCGGGCGCGACGATGTAGATGTCGAGGTTCTGCGCGTTGACGGTGGCGTTGAACGCACGCACGCGGGCGCTGTTGGAGAGCAGGCCCTTGTCGAACGGATCGTCGATCAGACCGATATCGCCGCCGGTCAGCGCAGGCAACGCGAGCACCGTATATTCGTGACCCTTCGCGACGTCGGGGAAGTTGCCGCTCGCGATCGCGGTGGTCGTGCCGGTGTTGGCGTAGGCCACGGTCGTGTTGCCCGTGTTGATGTTCGCGAAGTTGGTGACCTGTTTGTACGCGATGTTGGTCTGCAGGGCCGCGCCGTTCACGAGAAAGTCCACGTTGCCGCCGCCGGGCAGCGCGTGCACGAAATGGATCTCGGGGTTTTGCAGGCCGAGTTCCTTGCCTACGTCGTTGCCGCCGCCGCCGCATGCGCTCAGCAGGGCCGCCGCGCTCGCGAGCACGGCCAGGGTGCGAATCGTCTTCATCTCATCCACCTCATCGGGTTTCGTTTCCAGCTGTAGAAGGCACGGTGTATGTGTGCGCGTTTGTTATGGCTGTCCAGCCGCGCGGGCGAGTAGTGCTTGCCACGTAAAATGCCGCGCGCGGGCGGGCGAACATGGTCAGCAATCGCTGTGCCGTGGGGGGAGCGCTGCGTGGGTGAAGTCGTAACAAGGCGTAAGCGCGCCGGTGCGAACGCCTGCTCATAGGCGGCGCGGGCGTGCTTCGAAGGCGAGGGAAGCGGCGCGAAGTGGCGCGAGGTGGTGCGAAGTGGCGGGAGCAGAGCGCGTATAACCGCGCGTTGTCTTTACAACGAAAGCCGTGAAAACAGTGAAGCGGTGCCGCTTTCAAGCATGCGTCGGTGCTCAGGCATCCTGAGCGGGCTTGCCGTTCGGGTTCGGGTCCGCATCTTGCGCGCGCGGTTCAGGATGCGCGTCGTGCGCTTCGCGCGTGTCGCCCTTTTCGGCGATTGCGCCCGTGACGGGCGGGCGTCCGCGCGTGGCCGCCGCGAGCGGCACGCGCTGCTGCATGCCCGCCTTGGCGAGCATGTGCGCGCTGATCGGCGCGGTCAGAAACAGGAACGCCGGAATCAGCAACTCATGCAGACTCGCGAAGTTGTTGTGCGCGCTGAAATAGATCACCGAGGCGAGCACGATGCCGCCGACGCCCAGCGTGGTCGATTTGGTCGGGCCGTGCAGGCGCATGAAAAAGTCGGGCAGACGCGCGAGCCCGATGGCGCCGATCAGCGTAAACAGGCTGCCAATTAACAGCAGCACGCAGACGATCGCTTCGACGACGGTTTGCATCGGCGGGCCTCGTTCAGTTGAGTTCGATGATGTCGCCGCGCTGCAGATACTTCGTCAGCGCGACGGTGCCCACGAAGCCCATCACCGCGATCAGCAGCGCGACTTCGAAGAAGACCGTCGAGCGCAGGCTGATGCCGTACACCACGATCAGCGCGATCGCGTTGATGTTCAGCGTGTCGAGCGCGACGATGCGGTCGGGCAGCGACGGCCCGCGCACGAGCCGCACGAGCGTGAGCAGAAAAGCAAGGCCGAGGATCGCGAGCGAAACCGGAATGGCGATGGCTAGCATGCGAAGATCTCCATCAACGGGGCTTCGTAACGGGACTTGATGAGCGCGACGAGCGCGGCTTCGTCTTCGAGGTCGAGCACGTGCACGACGAGGCGCGTGCGGTCGTCGCTGAGTTCGGCGCAAAGCGTGCCGGGACTCAGCGAGACGATGCTGATGAGCGCCGTGAGCGCGATTTCGTGCGTGCTGTCGAGCGGCACTTCGATGAATGCGGGGCGCAGGCGCTTCGTCGGGCCGAGCACGAGCAGCGCGACTTCCGCGTTCGCCACCACGATATCGATCAGCACGTGCAGCGTGAGCCGCACGAGCCGCCATGGCTTGCCGAAGCGTACCGGCTGCAGCCACAGGCCTTCGCCGACGCAAAACGAAATCACGCAGCCCAGCGCCGCGCCGAGCAGCAGATTGCCCGGCGAGAGGTCGTTCATCAGCAGCACCCAGCAGACGAGCAGCACGAGGGTGAGCCAAGGATGCGGAAAGAGCCGTTTCAGCATGGTCAGCTCCCTTGGGCCGCGGGCGCGGGGGCGTTCGACGATGCAGCCGAATTTGCGTCCGAATTTACGTCCGAATTTACGTTCGAAGGCGCGGGCAGCACCGCATGCACGTAGGCTTCGCGGTCGAGCAGTTGTGCGGCGGTGTCGTCGAGATAGTGACGCACCGCGCCCGCACCCAGCGTGATCGCCGCCACGCAGCCCAGCAGTAGCGCGCAGGCCGCGAGCTTCGCGTTGCTGCCGCGCGGCGCGGGCGTGGTGGCGTTGGCCTGGGCGCGCGCGGG